>CAUQZY010000019.1:0-25645 GCA_963522395.1 uncultured Streptococcus sp. | reverse complement strand
TCGCCTTACCGTAGGTATGGTTACTGACTTCGTCAGTTCTATCCACAACCTCAAAGCAGTGCTTTGAGCTGACTTCGTCAGTTCTATCCACAACCTCAAAACAGTGTTTTGAGCTGACTTCGTCAGTTTTATCTGCAACCTCAAAGCTGTACTTTGAGCAGCCTGCGGCTAGCTTCCTAGTTTGCTCTTTGATTTTCATTGACTATAAAATGGTTTTAATTCTTTTTTTCAAATCTGGCACCACTTCTGCCTCAAACCAAGGATTTTTGGCCATCCAGATTTGATTTCGCGGTGAGGGGTGAACTAGTGGAAAATAGGTTGGCAAGTAGTTCTGGTAATGTTTTACCCGTTCTGTCACCTTGCCACTGACTTTCTCCTGTAAATAGTAGGCTTGGGCATATTGCCCAATCAAGAGGGTCAACTGAATATCCGGCAATTCTTTCAAGAGCTGCGGATGCCATTTTTCTGCAAAGCCAGTTCTCGGTGGCAGGTCACCTGACTTGCCATGTCCTGGAAAGTAGAAATCCATAGGTAGAACAGCAAAATAACCTGAATTATAAAAGGTATCTTCATCCACACCGAGCCAGTCCCGCAAACGATCACCACTTTTGTCCTTCCAGTAAAGGCCTGCTTCTTGGGTTTTAAGACCAGGCGCCTGACCGATGATATTGATGCGAGCAGTCTTTGGCGCTGCAAAGAGAGGCTCAATTCCACGCTCTGTATAGCTGACATTCTGCGGATCCGCCATGATAGCCTGCTTGATTCTTTCAATTTGAGACATCTACTTTCCCTCCAAAAAGAAGTCTAAGCATAACATCTCAGACTTCTATCGTTTTATTTGATCAATTCATAAATAGCTTCGGCATAGATTGCTGCTGCTCGGAAGAGATCGTCCAAGGCGATAAATTCATTGGCTTGGTGCATGGTATCAATTGAGTCTGGGAACATAGCACCATAGGCAACACCTCGTTCAAGCAAGCGACCAAAGGTTCCACCACCGATGACTTGCTCGTGACCTTTAAGACCAGTTTGTTTTTCATAAACATTCAACAAGGTTTGCACAAGTGGATCTTCCATTGGTACATAGTGAGGGGTATGACCGTGTTCAGAAAGGCTAACAGAAGCAACTGGCAAGTTTTCAAGGATTGACTTGATTTGTTCTGGACTTGTTCCTTTTGGATAGCGGATGTTAAGGGCAATGGTATTGTCAGTACTTGTTTCGTCAAAGCGGAAGACACCGGCATTCATAGAAAGAGCACCCATCTTTTCATCCACATGAGCAATTTTGAGATTTTCACCCTCATGGTCGTTCAAGAGAATTTTACCAGCGATATCAAGATAGTCTTTGGCTGGTCCAGCAAAGTCAAACTGGCTGAGGAAAAGGGCAAGGTAAGTAGCACCATTGACACCTGAAGCAGGCATAGCACCATGGGCTGATTTACCAATGATGGTCACCTTGTATCGACCAGCATCCTCTTGAATTTCTCCTCTGAGCTTGTGTTCTGCAACAAAGGCATCTAGTTTGGCTTGCAAGTCAGCCAAGTAACCTGAAACAACAGCTGTTGCTGATTCTGGTACCATGTTTTCACGCAAACCACCTGTGAAGCTGTGAAGACGGGCAACACCTGCGTTTTCACCTGCAAAGTGGAGGTATTCTGTGATGTTTCCTTTTTCACCATTGATGATAGGGAATTCTGCATCTGGTGAGAAACCGAAGTCTGGTTTTGCAAGTCCAACATTTTCAAAATAGTAGTCCATATCTGCCCAGCCTGATTCTTCATCAGTTCCAACAATGAAGCGGACTTTCTTAGAAGTTGGAAGGCCCAATTCTTTGATGATTTTCAAGCCATAGTAACAAGCTGTTGTAGGTCCCTTATCATCAGAAGCTCCACGCGCATAAAGGCGACCATCTTTGATAGTTGGTGTGTAAGGGTCTGTGTCCCAACCGCTACCAGCTGGCACCACGTCCATGTGGGCAAAGATTCCGAGAACTTCTTCTCCATCACCAAACTCAAAATGTCCTGCGTAGTTGTCAACATTTTTAGTTGGGTAGCCATCGCGGTCTGCGATTTCAAGGAATTTTTCCAAGGCTTTTACTGGCCCAGGTCCAAATGGATGCTCAGCATCAGCCTTGCTGTCATCACGTTCTGAGTTGATTTCCAAAAGGCTAAACAAGTCAGCCAAGAGGTCTTCTTTGCGTTTTTCTACTTCTGCTGTAAAATCAATTACTGTCATATTATCTTCCTTCTATCTTTTCTCGATGATTTCATCTACTGGCAAGCGGTAGCTTGGTTCCAATTTTTCGTCTGTGTAACCCACTGTAATCAAGAGTTCTGGGCGGAAGCGGTCTTCGATATCCAAAACTTCGTTGACTTTTGATTTGTCAAATCCAAGAATCATATTTGATCCAATTCCTTGGTCTGTAAGAGCGAGAATCAAGTTCATGGCAACTAAACCTGCATTGAGTGCTAGGTAGTCGCTGACTTGTTGTTCATTGTAGCGGGCAAATTCAGCCGGCAAATTTTTCATGAAGTATTGAAGTTGTTCTTCTGAGAAATTGTTAGCACCACCAACTCGGGCAATCTTACGAGCACGTTTGGCAAGGTCTGTATCCGTAAACAGGGCAATGGTTACAGGCGCTGATGATACCTGCTCAAAGTTGGAACCATAAGCTAATTTTGCCAGTTCAGCATTTTTCTCACGAACCACCACAAATTTCCATGGCTGGCTATTGTGGGCGCTTGGTGCCAAGGTTGCGATTTCGATAGCCGTACGAACATCTTTAGGATCAACTGGCTTATCAGTGAAATGCTTGGTCGCATGACGTTTTTTATTTAATTCAAGAAATTTCATAATCGATTTCCTTTTCTAATTCTACTGCTTCCATTCTACCATAATTTGAAAGAGCTTGCAGGGATTTTTCATGATTAAGATTTTTTATCACAGCCATAAAAAATATATATTGGTTCATCAAGACAGTTTCTGATAAACTAACAAGTACTTTACATTTGAATGGAGATATTATGAAAAAATTTAGCCTATTATTAGCCATCCTACCATTTTTGGTTGCCTGTGGAAATCAAGCCACACCTAAAGAGACCAGCTCTCAAAAGACAATCGTCGTTGCTACAGCTGGCGATGTGCCACCATTTGACTACGAAGACAAGGGCAATCTAACAGGATTCGACATCGAAGTTCTAAAAGCAGTGGATGAAAAACTCAGCGACTATGAGATTCAATTCCAAAGAACTGCTTGGGAGAGCATCTTCCCAGGACTTGATTCTGGTCACTATCAGGCTGCAGCCAATAACTTGAGTTACACAAAAGAACGTGCTGAAAAATACCTCTACTCACTTCCAATTTCAAACAATCCCCTCGTCCTTGTCAGCAACAAGAAAAATCCTCTGACTTCACTTGACCAAATCGCTGGCAAAATAACACAAGAGGATACTGGAACTTCAAACGCTCAATTCATCAATAACTGGAACCAGAAACACACTGACAATCCCGCTACTATCGATTTTTCTGGCGAGGATATCGGTAAACGAATCCTAGACCTTGCTAACGGAGAGTTTGATTTTCTAGTTTTTGACAAGGTATCCGTTCAAAAGATCATCAAGGACCGTGGCTTAGACCTCTCAGTCGTTGATTTACCTTCTGCCGATAGCCCCAACAACTATATCGTTTTCTCAAGCGACCAAAAAGAGTTTAAAGAGAAATTTGATAAAGCGCTCAAAGAACTCTATCAAGACGGAACACTTGAAAAACTTAGCAATACCTATCTAGGTGGTTCTTATCTTCCAGATCAATCTCAGTTACAATAAGATAAACTAAAAACGATTGGACCAGCCAATCGTTTTTAGTTTGCATTGATTATTTTAGGAAACTCTTACAAAAAATCAAAATAATCCTTCACATCCTCTACATACCCATGCTTTTCTATTAAGCTGGCTAATAGTTCCAGATTGTGCCCCTGATAGTTGTCTTCTCTTCGTAGCTCTTCATACATTTCGATAAAGGGAAGCCCCTTGGACTTGGCCAATTCTAACTCCGATTCATAGTCATAAGCAACTTTACGAAATAGTATATTTACCAATTCCCCATCTTCAACTTCTATCACGGCATACTGGGCACGGTGATTTTTTAACGCCTCCCAATTAAAATAGGGCATGCCAATCGACCCTGGATTGATGATTTGTTGCCCTTGACTGCCATAACGAAGCAACTGCTTGTGAACATGACCATAGACTGCCACGTCAACTTCATCATCTAGGAGTTTGTCAAATTTCTCTGTATCATTCTCAACTAGCAAGTCACCACCATAGTTCTTATTTGGCAAATTATGAGAGATAGAAAAGCGCAGCCCCTCAACTTCTTTCTTTTCAAGCAAAGGCAAGCTTCGTAGCCAGGCAATCGTTGCAGGATCCATTCGCTCCATCAAAAACTGGGTCAATCGCATGAGTTGGACTTCTTGTGGGTCTTCTAAGCCATATTGCCCATCTAAAGCCTCAAGGACACAATCATCCCAATTGCCTCGAACACTTGCCGTGATAGGAAGATCCTTTAGCAGGGCTACCAAGTCATTTGCACCTGGACCAGGAAGAAAAATATCTCCCAGAAGCCAGTATTCACTGACTCCTTGATTTTTAGCATCTGCAATCACTGCTTCTAAGGCCGTCGCATTGCCATGAATATCTGATAAAATTGCGATTTTATAGTTCATGATGGTTTCCTTCCGTTTGGTAATCTACTCTTTCTTCCGCCACTTGAACCAATTCCACTTCTTCCTGCGGGTTCAACTTCCTCTGCACAGCCTCTGCAACCGCTCTAGGTACTCCAACTTCGACAATCTCATCCACACTGGCTTCCTTGATTTTAGTGAGAGACTTGAAATGTTTCATGAGATTCTGTTTGCGTTTAGGCCCCAGACCTTCAATCCCATCCAGTTGTGATGAAAAGGAATTTTTTGAGCGCAGTTGGCGGTGGAAAGTAATGGCAAAGCGGTGGACCTCATCTTGGATGCGTTGGAGGAGGAAAAATTCTTGAGAATTGCGAGACAACTCCACCACCTCAAGCGGATCTCCAAAGAGCAATTCATGGGTTTGGTGCTTATCATTCTTTTGCAGACCTGCAATGGGTATATCCAAGCCCAGTTCCTCTTGGATGACTTGCTTGGCGATATTGACCTGACCTTGTCCTCCATCAATGACAATCAAATCTGGAGGAGTCAAACGGTCACGCTGTACTCGACCATAGCGTCTGCGGATAACCTCTCGCATACTAGCATAGTCGTCTGGCCCGACTACGGTTTTTATCTTGTACTTACGGTAATCCTTCTTACTGGGTTTTCCATTGACAAAGACTACCATGGCTGAAACAGGACTAGTTCCCATGATATTAGAGTTATCGAAGGACTCGATACGAACTGGGGTTGGGATTTGAAGCAAGCGTCCCAGATTTTCAATAGCCCCTTGGGTCTTTTCGACAGATTTCTCTAGCAGATTAAATTTCTGCTCTAGACTGACTCGAGCATTCTTTATAGCCAAATTGACCAGTTGCTTTTTCTCTCCACGTTGAGGCTTAAGAATCTTGGTATCTACCAAGGCCTTGACAGCTTCTTCGTCAATATCCTGCGGAATCAGTACCTCATTGGGAACTAGATGAGATTTTTCTTGATAGAATTGTCCTACATAGGTCAAGAAATCCTCATCTGGATCATTGTAGTAGGGGAAGAGATTGACATCCCGCTCAATGAGTTTTCCCTGACGGACAAAGAAAACCTGAACACACATCCAGCCCTTATCCACATAGTAGCCAAAGACATCCCGATTTTGGAGATCCTTAGCCATGACCCGTTGCTTGGTTCGAAGCGTTCCAATGGCCTGAATCAGGTCACGGTATTCCGCCGCACGTTCAAATTCCATAGTCTGGGCTGCAGTTTCCATCTTTTTCTTGAGGTCATCGATGATTTTATCATCCTGCCCTTTCAGAAAATCAGAAACCTCCTGGGCCATGGACTTGAAATAAGCCTCATCTTTCTTACAGATGGTGTGGGCCATACATTGACCGATATGGTAGTAAAAACAAACCTTAGAAGGAGGATTGGTACACTTACGAAAAGGGAAAATCCGATCCAGTAGTCGCTTGATTTCATTGGCTGCCCCCACATCTGGATAAGGTCCAAAATAAAGACCTCCGTCTTTTTTGACCTGACGGGTGATAATCAAACGAGGATAGCGTTCATTGGTGATTTTGATGAAAGGGTAAGACTTATCATCCTTGAGCATGATATTGTACTTAGGCTTATTTTCCTTGATCAAGTTGATTTCTAGGAGAAGCGCCTCAATATTGGACTCTGTAACGATAAATTCAAAATCCACAATTTCAGACACCAAGGCCTCTGTTTTGGTATCATGACTTCCACGAAAATAAGACCTCACGCGGTTACGCAGATTTTTTGCCTTTCCTACATAGATAATGGTGCCGTTTTTATCCTTGTGAATGTAGCAACCAGGGCTGGTCGGCAAGAGCTCTAGTTTTGATTTAATCAAGTTATTCATAATTCCATTATAGCAAAAAAGTAGGGAAAGATAGTCCCCTACTCATTGGTCTCATATATTTTTCGAAGTCTTTCAACATCCTCTTCCTGGATACCATAAAAGGAACCTGCAGGTTGCATCACAGACTTCTCATCTGTATGGTCCAAGCCAATCGCATGCCCCAACTCATGTTCTGCCGTATGGACAAGGCGCTCATAGGAATAGCCATAGTCAGGATTGGACAGATAATAGTGATTCAACCGCACCGTGACAGACAAGAATTGCCCCGTTAAGAGGTTGGTTTGACTTTCCGACTCTCCTGCCACAGGAGTGTTTCCGTTGTTCATCTCCGTAGCCAAGATATCCGCCTTGCCGACCTCAGTCACGATTTCAAAATGAAAAGCACCCGTTTGATTCCAATTCTGAATCGCTTCTACATAAACTTCTTGAAATCCTGAATCCATCTGCGGGTCTAGGTAAATATGAGCAGAAGCCTGCGGCCACCTTCCTTCAGAGTGTTGGTGGCTGTCTGTCTGATTCAACTTAGGCAGTTGCCCTGTTTTTTCCCATTGGTCAATACTTTGTTGACCAATCTTGACTGACTGTTCTGCTTGCTTTAGCGCTCCTTGAAAATCCCCGTTCAGATACCAGAGAAGTCCGAAAGCAAGCGCACATAAGAGCACAACTATCCAAACCAGGCGCCAAAACAAACGCCACACAAAAGAAAAGAAAGCCCCTATCAAACGAAAAATCCAGCGCATATCCTTCCACCTTTCTAGCAAATAAAGTCTATTTTACTAAAACAAGCTGAAAGAAAGCTAAATTATGACAGTCTCTCTTCTAATTTGAAATCGATTGGCAGGGTTGCTAAGAACCGTTCCAATTGTTTTTCCCAGTAGTACCATTCGTGAGTTCCAGCGCTATGGCTATAGGTCAAATCAAAGCCCAGTTTTTTGAGATTTTTCACTGCTAGATTATTGGCTTCATACAAGAAATCCTGCTCTCCACACCAAGCCCACAGCTTGGTCTTTTTATCCGATTTTTTAGCCAAACTTTCAAGAGAATAAGGGCTAGCTGTCCAATCTTGAATCTCCCCAAACACACCTCTCCAATAAGCTGGCGTTCCCAGATCTTGACTCTCAGGAGAAAAATCTTGAAAACTAAGGGCGCCTGAAAAGCTAGCTGCATGAGAAAAACGATTTGTAGCAAGAGCCAGTTTGAAGCAGCCATAGCCTCCCATAGAGAGGCCAGCGATAAAGGTCTTTTCACGATTGCTAGTCATATTAGGGAAGAAACGTTTCAGAACCTGTGGCAATTCCTCTGCCAAAGCTGTGTAATAGTCAAAACCATACTGAGTATCGGTGTACCAACCGTTGCTGGTATTGGGCATGACGACGATAAGATTAGTGCCTCGAAGCAAGCGTTCTACATTGGTTCGCTTGAGCCAACTATTATGATTGCCAGACATCCCGTGCAAGAGGTACAAGACGGGAATGTCTTTACAATCTGGTTCTTCCACTCGATTGGCATCAGGATAGAGGACATTCACTCCCCACTCCATATCCAAAACTTGTGAGTAATACTCGATTTTCATTACTGCCATAATTTTTTCCTCTATTTTTCTATAAGAAAAAGCCGAAACTCGACTTTCTCTCTGTTTATTTCAACGATTATTTTGCTTCCATGACTACTGGTAAAATAGCTGGACGACGCTTAGTTTGATCAAAGAGGTACTTGGTCAGATTATCACGAACCTTCCCTTTAAGATCTGCCCAGTCAAAGTCATCTCCTTGCAGATAGTCTTCTACCGTTTGGTTAATCAATTCTGAACTTTCACGGAGAATATCACGACTCTTCTTGAGATACACAAATCCACGAGTGTGAACACGGGCCTTGGCCACAATTTTCTTCTCACGACGGTTAACGGTAATTGCGACGATGAAAATACCATCCTCTGACAAGACCTTACGGTCACGAAGAACCACATTACCAACATCACCAATGGCATTCCCGTCAATCAAGACATCCCCTGCCGAAACCGCTCCAGCTGGGACAAAGTCTCCATTCTCATAAGCCATGCTGGTTCCCTTTTTAGGGATGAAAATGCGTTCTGGCAACATTCCAACCGCCATAGCAGCCTTAGCATGGGCATCCAACTCACGGTATTCCCCTTGAATTGGGAAGAGATACTTGGGTTGCAAGAGATTAATCATCAACTGCAAATCACGCGCATTTCCGTGCCCTGACACGCGCAAGCTTTGAGTGATCAGTTTAACAACCCCGCCAGCTTGGTAAATCATGTTTTCCACACGCGCCATAACTGCTTCTTTGGCGATAGACGGAGTGGTTACGATATAGACCAAATCACCGTCCTTGATTTCCACATAACGGTGGCGACCAATCGACATCTTGCGAAGACCGTTGATAGGCTCACCCATACGACCTGTCTCAAGGATGATCAACTCATGGTCTTCAAAGCGAGACATATCTTTTGGCTTAATCAAAAGACTCTCGTTAGCTAGAGACAATTTCTTGAGGCGAATAGCAGTACGGACGATATTTTCAATATCAAATCCTGTCAAGACCACACGACGGCCTGTTGCATCCGCAGCGTCAAACACCTGCTGAATACGAGAGAGGTTGCTGGCTACCGCTGCGACGATAATACGTCCATCCCAGTCAGAAATGGTTTGAGTGATCTCATCCCCAACTTCACTTTCACTAGCTACTTGGATATTGCTATCTGCATTTGCTGAATCGCTAAGAAGAGCTAGAACTTCATCACGACCGATTTCTGCCAAACGAGCGAAGTCTGTCGCATAGGATTCACTAGCCGTCTGGTCAAATTTGAAGTCACCTGTGTAAACGATGCTACCCTCAGCTGTCTTCAAGACAACACCCAGACTTTCTGGGATAGAGTGGGTCGTACGGAAGAAGGACACCACAGTTCCTCCAAAATCAATCTCCGAATCCTCATCGATGACATGGAAATCATTGAATTTCTTAACTGTGTCATTTCCTTTGACAAAGAGTTTGGCCAACTCAATGGTCAACTCAGAGCCAAATACAGGCACCTTGGCTTCAGCCAAGAGATAAGGCAGAGCACCAATGGCATCCGCATGGCCGTGGGTCAAGAAGATCCCAGCGATACGGTCACTATTTTCAAAAAGGTAGTCCATATTTGGAATGACTACATCCACCCCTAGTTGTTCATTTTCAGGGTATTTCAGACCTGCATCCAAAACGAAAATAGACCCATCGATTTCAGCGATATACATATTTTTCCCATTTTCACGTACACCACCAAGTGTTGTTAAACTGATATTACTCATTTTTCCTCCGAAAGCTTAGTTTATCTTGATTATAGGGTTACCTACCCTTTTATTCTAAAAGCACTATTACTTTTATACTCTTCGAAAATCAGAGTCAAACCACGTCAGCTTCGCCTTGCCGTACTCAAGTATAGCCTGTGGCTAGCTTCCTAGTTTGCTCTCTGATTTTCATTGAGTATTAGCCGAATCTTTTCTTACCATTATACCATTTTTTTGATGATTTTCAAAATGAAGATTTGTTTTCAAAAAAGAGCTGGTTTCCCAACTCTTTCCTATCTGCTATTCTTTTTTCATTAAAAAGTCATAAATTTCTTGCACGGTACCCAGCGCCATCATTTCTTGGTCTTTGACGGTTTGTTTGAGATTTTGGTAAATCTGACTTTCTCCGATCTCCCTCTTTGGCGCCTCTTTATTGACTGTCATGACCCCATCTTTAATCATCACAAAGCCTAGCTCTTCAAATACTTGAATCATCTTGACTAGCAAGATTTGTTGGATATTGAGATAAGCAGCCAAATCTTTCAGCTTGTAGCGAATATCAAACTCTGGGAATTGGTAGATGGTCTTGTACAATTTGGCAAACTGCTCTCTAGTCCCATAGCCTGTCAGATAGTAGGCCTTGTCAATATCATTTTTGAAATAGACAGCAGAGAAATTCTGTTCCTGAAAAATGGTCTTCAGCTGAGTAATATCCTCAGGAATGGTTTTTACGATAACAGCTTCACTATCCGCCAGATTTGGCAGTTCTCCAGCAAAATCCAAGACTGGAACTCCTTCTGGCAAGACTGCATTTTTCCCACGAATGTTAAAGAGTTGAACCCCCTCCACACGCGCATCCACCATCATCAACTGGAGGGCAGTTTGGCCATTCCATTGGTTGACAGATAATTTGACTGCCAGCTCTAGATTCTTGGTTTGAGAAAACTCTGTCGCCCATCTGCCTTGTCCAAATGCTACCACTTCAAAACTCGCCTCACCTTTGGAAATTTTCAGTTTGAGATGGGCATTGCCTGCCCCCATAGTACGGGCACTTTCGACATGAAAATCCTTGATATAAAAGACAGGTTTCTGATTGTCCATTCCAAAAGGAGCTAAACGTTCAAAACTTTTGACCGTTTCCAAGCTAAGTGTCTCCAAATCCAGTTCTTCATCTAGATTTAACTTGTTCTTGCCAGCAGCATCTGCACCTTTTTCACGAACATAATCTTCCAAGACTTGAGATAAATCTGAAAGTTTCTCAACTTCCAACGTCATACCAGCCGCACCAGCATGGCCACCAAAGGCGATAAAGAGGTCGCGATGGGGATCTAGGACTTCAAAAATATCGACCGCTTCCACACTACGAGCACTACCCTTGGCACGACCGTCCTCTATATTGAGAACGATGACTGTCTGCCCTAGTTCTTCCAACAAACGACCAGCCACGATTCCTAGAACTCCAGGATTCCAGCCTTCCTTGGCCAAGACTTGGACCTTCTTCTCAGGGTCCACCATGGTCTTAGCTTCTTCATAGATAGACTGGACGATTTCCTTGCGCTCTTCGTTTTTCTGATGAATCATGAGAGCAATCTCATGCGCTTCCTCATCATCAAACCCAGTCAGCAAATCAATAGCAGGATTGGGATCATCCAAGCGGCCCAAGGCATTTAAACGAGGAGCAATCTGGAAACCAACTGTCTCTTCTGTCACTTCGTTGGCGGCAATTCCAGCCATGTCCAACATTTCTTGCAGACCAATTCGTTGAGTATGCCCCAACATTTCCAGGCCGTATTGAACCAAAATGCGGTTTTCATCCGTCAAACTCACCATATCTGCAATGGTACCAATAGCGACCAAATCAAGCAATTCCACTTGCACTTCTTCTAACAGAGCACACGCCAGCTTGAAAGCCACTCCACAACCAGCCAAATATTTGAAAGGATAATCCGCATCTGGATGTTCAGGATGGACAATAGCATAGGCATCAGGCAGGGTTTCAGGCATGGAATGATGGTCAGTCACAATGACATCCACTCCCATAGACTGGGCCAATTCAATAGCCTTGTGACCCGCAACCCCATTATCCACCGTCACAATCAAGGAAATTCCTTCTTGCTCGATAAAATATTTGTAAACACTGGCATTAGGTCCATAACCGTCGGTAAAACGATTGGGCAGATAAACCCGGCACTCGGCACCAAGCTGTTCCAAACTTTCCTTCACAATCGAAGCTGAAGTCATGCCATCCGCATCGTAGTCTCCATAGATGAGAATATTTTCCCCTTCTTCAATGGCCTGACGAATCCGTTCCACTGCCTTGTCCATATCATGGAGCAGATAAGGGTCGTGCAAGTCCTCCAAGGAAGGTTCTAAAAACTTCTTCAGACTTTCTTGGTCCTGAATCCCTCTCTCAAATAATAAGCGAGCCACCTCAGGACCCAGTCCAGCCTTCTTGGCTATCTTTGTAAAATCCGCATCTTCAACCTGCGGGGCAAACTGCCATTCATAAGTAGGTGTTATCAAAAAGACATCCACTCTTTCTAAGAATTCTATTGCTTCATTATAACATGATTTAGGCTTTTTCTCTATCCAGATTGCTTTTTTATAAAATTTTAGTGAATTTTTTCAGATATGATTTGACAAGAAAAATCTTTTGGTGTAGAATCATGTTATAAAATCTAACACAAAGGAGATTCCTTATGGCTTTAGTAGAATTTGAACACGTCGAAAAATATTACGGAGACTACCACGCGCTCCGCGACATCAATCTCCGTTTTGAAAAAGGGCAAGTCGTTGTCCTCCTAGGCCCTTCTGGTTCTGGGAAGTCCACTCTTATCCGCACAATCAATGGTTTGGAGGCTGTTGACAAAGGAAGTCTTCTAGTAAATGGTCACCAAGTTGCTGGTGCCAGCCAGAAGGATTTGGTGCCTCTTCGCAAGGAAGTTGGCATGGTTTTCCAGCATTTTAATCTCTATCCCCACAAAACAGTGTTAGAAAACGTAACACTTGCACCCATAAAAGTTCTAGGAATTGATAAAAAAGAAGCTGAAAAAACAGCCCAAAAATATCTGGAATTTGTAAATATGTGGGACAAGAAAGATTCTTATCCAGCCATGCTTTCTGGTGGACAAAAACAACGGATTGCCATCGCACGTGGACTCGCTATGCATCCTGAACTCCTCCTCTTTGATGAGCCAACATCTGCCCTTGACCCTGAAACCATCGGCGATGTTCTAGCAGTTATGCAAAAATTGGCCCACGATGGTATGAATATGATTGTCGTTACCCATGAAATGGGCTTTGCCCGTGAAGTTGCGGACCGCATCATCTTTATGGCTGATGGAGAAGTTTTGGTGGATACGACAGATGTTGATGACTTTTTCGACAATCCAAGCGAACCTCGTGCCCAACAATTCCTCAGCAAAATCATCAACCACGAAAGTGACAAAGTCAAATAAGGAGGCGCCTATGAAAAAGAAATTCTTTTTATCTGCATTATTGATTAGCCTTTTCGGCCTTGCTGCTACAAAACCAGCTCAGGCTGATACCAGTGTCGCAGACATTCAAAAGAGAGGCGAGCTAGTTGTCGGTGTCAAACAAGACGTTCCCAACTTTGGCTATAAGGATCCCAAGACAGGGACCTATTCTGGTATCGAAACCGACTTGGCCAAAATGGTAGCAGATGAGCTCAAGGTCAAAGTTCGCTATGTGCCTGTTACCGCACAAACCCGTGGACCCCTTCTAGACAATGAACAGGTCGATATGGATATCGCGACCTTTACCATCACAGACGAACGCAAAAAACTCTACAACTTCACCAGCCCCTACTACACGGACGCATCTGGCTTTTTGGTCAATAGGTCTGCCAAAATCAAAAGCATTGAGGACCTAAACGGAAAAACCATCGGTGTTGCCCAAGGTTCCATCACCCAACGCCTGATTACTGAACTGGGTAAAAAGAAAGGTCTGAAGTTTAAATTCGTCGAACTTGGTTCTTATCCAGAATTGATTACTTCCCTTCATGCTCACCGTATTGATGCCTTTTCCGTCGACCGCTCGATTCTATCTGGCTATATCAGCAAACGCACAGTACTACTAGATGATAGTTTCAAGCCATCTGACTACGGTATCGTTACCAAGAAATCAAATACAGAGCTAAACAATTATCTTGATAACTTGGTTACTAAATGGAGCAAAGATGGTAGTTTGCAGAAACTTTATGACCGTTACAAGCTCAAACCATCTAGCCATACTGCAGATTAAGGAGGACACCCTATGACAGATTTATCATCTTGGACAGCCTATTTTCAGGATTTTGGCCAATTTTTCAACGGTTTCCTCTTTACCCTTGCCCTAGCGATTGGATCCTTTATCCTCGCCATGGTCTTGGGCATATTCTTTGGAGCCATGTCAACCAGCAAACGTCCAATTTTGCGCATTTTATCTCGCATATTTGTGGAATTTTACCAAAACACTCCCCTCTTGGTGCAGTTTGTTATCGTTTTTTATGGCCTACCTCTTATCAGTGACCACACCATCATGATTCCGATTTATTGGACAGCTGTTCTCTGCGTCGGACTTTATCACGGCGCCTATATCGCTGAGGTGATTCGCTCAGGGATTCAGTCTATTCCTAGCGGTCAGATGGAGGCAGCCTTGTCACAAGGGTTTACCTATATCAGTGCCATGCGCTTGATTATCTTGCCTCAGGCCTTCCGTATTATTCTCCCTCCTTTGACCAACCAAATCGTCAACCTCATCAAAAACACCTCGACAGTCGCTATCATATCTGGAGTGGACTTGATGTTTGTGACCAAGTCTTGGTCAGCCCTTAACGGAAACTATATCCCAGCCTTTCTAGGTGCTGCCCTTCTCTACTTTTCTCTATGCTTCCCTGTTGCCCAGTTTGGTCGCAAGATGGAGCAAGCCAACAAAAAAGCCTATTCACTTTAGGAGGTTACTATGGAATCCATTTTAGAAGTTTTGACCCCAGATAACCTAGTCTTTATCTTTAAAGGATTTGGCTTGACCCTCTATATTTCTCTGATTGCTATCGTCCTCTCTACCCTTATCGGTACAGTGCTAGCCGTCATGAGAAATGGCAAAAATCCTATCTTACGCATCATTTCCAGCATTTACATCGAATTTGTGCGTAACGTTCCCAACCTCCTCTGGATTTTCACCATCTTTTTAGTTTTCAAAATGAAATCCACACCAGCAGGAATCACTGCCTTTACCCTCTTTACATCAGCAGCCCTAGCTGAGATTATCCGAGGTGGTCTCAATGCCGTAGACAAGGGGCAGTACGAAGCAGGAATGTCACAAGGATTCACTTCATCCCAAATCCTCTACCACATCATTCTCCCACAAGCAATCCGTAAAATGCTGCCAGCCATCATTTCTCAGTTTGTAACCGTGATTAAGGATACCAGTCTTCTCTACTCTGTTATCGCCCTACAAGAACTCTTTGGAGCCAGCCAAATTCTCATGGGCCGTTATTTCGAACCAGAGCAGGTCTTCAGTCTGTATATCCTGATTGCCCTCATCTACTTCAGCTTTAACCTAGCCATTTCGAGCCTGTCTCATATGCTAGCCAAACGTTGGCAACAAGCTGCAGAATAATACTCTTCGAAAATCAAATTCAAACCACGTCAGCTTCACCTTGCCGTACTCAAGTACAGCCTGCGGCTAGCTTCCTAGTTTGCTCTTTGATTTTCATTGAGTATAAACAGCCACTCTCCAGTTCAATTGGAGAGTTTTTTGATGAGAGTAGAGCATATTTATAGACCTCAATTTGACACCATACTTTTTCTATGATAAAATGTAACAAATTTATTTACAACAAATCAAATCTAAATGAAATGGAATTTTCTATGAAATCAATCAAAGGACTACTCTTTATCATATCTAGTTTTATCTTGACTCTTTTTGCTTGGATGAACACTTCTCCCCAATTCATGATTCCAGGGCTAGCTTTAACAAGCCTATCTCTGACTTTTATCCTAGCCACTCGTCTCCCACTACTAGAAAGTTGGTTTCACGGTTTGGAGAAGGTCTACACCGTCCACAAATTCACAGCCTTTCTCTCCATCATCCTACTAATCTTTCATAATTTTAGTATGGGCGGTTTGTGGGGCTCTCGATTAGCTGCTCAGTTTGGCAACCTTGCCATCTATATCTTTGTCAGCATCATCCTTGTCGCCTATTTAGGCAAATACATCCAATACGAAGCTTGGCGATGGATTCACCGCCTGGTTTACCTAGCTTATATTTTTGGACTCTTTCACGTCTACATGATGATGGGCAATCGCCTCCTCACATTTAATCTTCTAAGTTTTCTTGTTGGTAGCTATGCCCTTTTAGGCTTACTAGCTGGTTTTTATATCATCTTTCTATATCAAAAGATTGGCTTCCCCTATCTAGGGAAAATTACCAATCTCAAACGCTTAAATCACGATACTATAGAAATTCAAATCCATCTTAGCAGACCTTTCAACTATCAATCAGGACAATTTGCCTTTCTAAAGATTTTCCAAGAAGGCTTTGAAAGTGCTCCGCATCCCTTTTCTATCTCAGGAGGTCATGGTCAAACTCTTTACTTTACTGTCAAAAATTCAGGTGACCATACCAAGAATATCTATGACAATCTTCAAGTCGGCAGCAAAGTAAGCGTAGACAGAGCTTACGGACACATGATCATAGAAGAAGGACGAGAAAATCAAATTTGGATTGCTGGAGGTATTGGGATCACCCCCTTCATCTCTTATATCCGTGAACATCCTATTTTAGATAAAGAGATTCACTTCTACTATAGCTTCCGTGGAGAGGAAAATGCAGTTTATCTAAATTTGCTCCGTGACTATGCTCAGAAAAATCCTAATTTTGAACTCCATCTAGTAGACAGTAGGAAAGACGGCTATCTTAATTTTGAACAAGAAGAAGTGCCCGAACATGCAAGCGTCTATATGTGTGGTCCTCTTTCTATGATGAAGTCACTTACCAAACAGATTAAGAAACAAAATCCAAAAACAGAGCTTATTTACGAAGGATTCAAGTTTAAATAACCACTCATACTCTCCTGGAATTTCCCAGGAGTTTTTTCTACGCAATCTCAAAAAACACTGCCAGATTTCTAGCAGTGTTTTGAGTTTTATTTATCTTAGTAAACTGTTTTTTCAGTTTCTACATCGAAGAAGTGTGCTTTGTTCAAGTCAAATCCAAGTTCAACTGTTGCACCTGTTTGCAAGTAGTCACGAGCATCAACTTTGGCAACAAATTCGTCTTTACCAACTTGGCAGTAAAGGTGAGATTCTGAACCAAGCAATTCTGATACAGAGATAGTCGCTTTTACAACACAGTCTGGGAATGTTTCAAGGAAAGCAGGTTCTGCATTCACATCTTCTGGACGAATACCGAAGATCAATTCTTTACCTTCATAGCCTTTTTCACGAAGTACTTTCAAAGCGCCTTCTGGAACTTTCAAACGGAAACCGTCTGAAATAATTTCGCTACCAACCAATTTCACATTGATGAAGTTCATTGCTGGACTTCCGATGAATCCTGCAACGAATTTGTTAACTGGGTTTTTGTAAACTTCTTGAGGAGAACCGATTTGTTCTACACGTCCGATAGTACCTGTACCAGCAGGGTTCTTAGTTGCTGACATGATAACGATACGGTCTGCAAGTGTCATCGCTTCTGTTTGGTCGTGAGTTACGTAGATAGTTGTAGCTCCGATACGACGGTGGATTTTAGCGATTTCAGCACGCATTGATACACGAAGTTTGGCATCCAAGTTTGACAAAGGCTCGTCCATCAAGAATACTTTTGCATCACGGACAATCGCACGACCCATGGCAACACGTTGACGTTGACCACCTGAAAGGTCAGCAGGTTTACGTTCCAAGAATTCTTTCAATCCAAGGATTTCAGCTGCTTCTTGCACACGTTTGTCGATGTCTTCCTTGCTGTATTTACGCAATTTCAAACCGAAAGCCATGTTATCATAAACAGTCATGTGTGGGTAAAGAGCGTAGTTTTGGAATACCATGGCGATGTCACGGTCTTTTGGAGCTACGTCGTTGACAACCACGCCATCGATAGATGCAGTACCTTCTGTGATGTCTTCAAGACCAGCGATCATACGAAGAGTAGTTGATTTACCACATCCTGAAGGTCCTACGAAAACGATAAATTCTTTGTCTTTGATGTCCAAGTTGAAGTCTTCAACTGAGTAGTGTTCGCTGTTTGGATATTTTTTGTAAATATTTTTAAGATTCAATTCTACCATGAGGTGAACTCCTTTTGTCTTTTGATAGTTTTATTATAAATGAAAACGCTTTACATTTCTATGGCAAGGTGACCAAAAAAATAAAAAAGTTCTGTGCAACTTGCACAAAACTTTAGAGAATATCTGGTAAAATCAATTGATAACACAATGTCAGATCGGTCAACTCCTTCAACTGTAGCCCTGTCAATTCTTCCCATTTATCAATCTTGTATTGGAGAGAATTGCGGTGCAGATAGAGTTGCTGGGCTGTTTTAGTGAGAACAGCACTATTTTCCCAAAGAGAGAGAATGATTTCCTGAATCTGATCTTGATCCAAAATCATCTGGTGTAGACATTCCTTGATTGACTTCAAGTCCACGAGTCTTTCTCCCATACTCCAAAGATAGAGCTGAGAAAAAGTATGAACACCTTGATGACCCTGACGCCACCAAGTCTTAAACAAATCACGCTCCGCTTTGATTAAGTCTGATAGGGCTTGATGGCCTGTCTGAGACCAAACCTGACCCAACATGATAGAGAGACGAAGTCCAAAGTCATACTCAACCGCTTCAATCGTATCAGATAAGATTGAACGTACAGAGGTGTACTTATCTTGTTGGAGAACAAAAATGTAATCCTGAGCTCCGACCTGAATCACCGTCTGACAGTTGGGAAAAAGAGTCCGCATCATATCCAGCCAAGAAGCTAGATTTTCCTGCTGAAAATAGGAAAGATGACAATAAACCAACTGAATCTTTTTGAAAGCTTGCGGTGCTTGCCCCTTCCCCTCAATCAGATAGGGATACCAAGGATTGAGCGAACTAGATTGCTCCTGCTGGGTCAAAAGAGCAACCAACTGCTTTTCACGCTCACTGAGTCCAGATTTCTCCAGCAAAAGCCACTGATAATTTGACAGAGGTAGACTTAGATAACCCTCTTTATCAACTGGCTGATCTAAGATTTTACCATCAGGAAACCAATCCAGTAGTTCTTTTGCAATCATCTATAGCCCTCCACTTTTTGGATGCACCACGAAATCAAGCTCTCAAGACGTTCCAGATTTTCAGTCATATGGAGATAGCCCATGACGGCTTCAAAACCTGTGGACATGCGGTAAGTCACCACATCAGCATTTTTAGCCTTGGTGTGACTATTGGTATTGCGACCACGTTTGTAGATTTCTTCTTCTTTATCCGTTAGAACTTTTTCTTCTAACATGAGGGAAATCAGGCGTGCCTGAGCTTTGGCTGATACATACTTGGTCGCTTCTTGGTGGAGTTTATTGGGTTTGGTCATGCCTTTAAGAATGAGGTGGCGGCGAATATACATAGAATACACCGCATCCCCTTCAAAGGCTAGCGCAATCCCGTTAATGAGATTGACATCAATCACGTGTCCACCTCATTCCATCCTTGGTGTCAAGGAGCTTAATTCCTTGAGCAGCCAATTGGTCACGGATCTGGTCCGCTGTGGCAAAGTCACGATTGGCACGCGCTTCTTGGCGTTTTTGGATCAAGTCTTCAATCTCTGCATCCAAAACTTCCTCAACAAAGACAATTCCAAAGACTTCCAACATATCTGCAAGAGCTTGCTTGACAGCTGCATCATAGTTTCCTGAGTTAATCCATTTGGCCATTTTAAAGACTACTGTAATACCATTAGCAGAGTTGAAATCCTCATCCATAACCGCTACAAACTTATCTTTAAAGGTTTGTAACTCTTGGGCGTCCACATTTCCTGTAAATGGTTGCTCATAAGTGTTCTTCAGATACTTGAGATTAGTCTCTGCATCATGCACTGCCTTTTCTGTAAAGTTGATTGGTTTACGGTAATGTTGAGTCGCAAAGAAGAAACGAAGCACTTGTCCATCAAGGGTTTTAAGGGCATCATGCACTGTGATAAAGTTGCCCAAGGACTTGGACATCTTGACATTATCAATATTGACAAAACCATTGTGCATCCAGTAGTTGGCAAAGGTCTTGCCTGTTTTGGCTTCTGACTGGGCAATTTCGTTGGTGTGGTGTGGAAACTCAAGGTCAGCTCCACCACCGTGGATATCAATAGTATCACCTAAAATCTCTGTCGACATGACTGAACACTCGATGTGCCAGCCCGGACGACCAGGTCCCCAAGGACTATCCCAAGAAATCTCTCCTGGTTTGGCAGATTTCCATAGGGCAAAGTCTACAGGATTTTCCTTACGAGCCGTTTCTTCATCGGTACGACCTGAAGCACCTAGCTCCAAGTCTTCCAAGGTTTTATTGGCCAACTTGGCATAGTTGTGAGATTTTTCCACACGGAAATAGACATCTCCGTGACTCTCGTAGGCAAAGCCTTTTTCAATCAAGTCTTCCACAAATCGGATAATGTCAGCCATAAACTCCACCACACGCGGATGGCGAGTCGCAGGTTTGACTCCCAAGGCCGTCACATCCTCACGAAAGGCAGCGATGTACTTGTCCGCAACCTCCTGAGGCGTGATACCTTCTTCCTTGGCACGGTTGATAATCTTATCATCCACATCCGTAAAATTGGAAATATAGGCAACCTCGTACCCACGATACTCAAAATAGCGACGAATGGTATCAAAAGCCACTGTTGAGCGGGCATTCCCCACGTGGATATAGTTGTACACGGTTGGCCCACAAACATACATCTTGACTTTGCCGTCCTCAATCGGGACAAACTCTCGCAAATCACGAGACATGGTATCGTAAATTTTAATCATGCGGTCCACTCCCTTCTCTATTTCTGACTTTTTCGGCTGAAAACCAGCTCTGCAAAAGGACCAAATTGTCTGAGGCTATCCAGTTGGTAAAAGCGCTGCCCTTCCTCTTGGGTAAAGAGGGGAACCCCCTTTCCTAGGATAAGGGGCGCTATCTGAATAATGAGGTGGTCGAAAAGATTCGCATCTAAGAGCGGTCCTACTAAGGAATTACCACCAATCACAAAGACATTTTTGCCTTTGTCAATCTGGTGAACAAAGTCCACCACATCCCCAGCTACTGGCTGGTAATTGCTGACAGGCAGGTGCCTATCATGCGTAAAGACATAGTTTTCCGTAGCTTGATAAAAACTTTCTACATCTTGCAAATCTTGGATTTCCTCAAAGGTCCGCTTGCCCATGATGGTAATATCCATTTGCCTGTAAAAGTCATCATAGCCTGTATCCTCTACAGAACCAAGCTGATGCAACCAGTCTATCCTGTGCTGGCTGTCTGCCAAGTAGCCATCCATGGTGACACAGCCGTAAAAATATACTGCCATTCTTGTAGTTTCCTTTCTAGTTCTGCTTCGCCTTCACTTAGCGGGATAGACCCAGATGATTAGACCTAAGCTAATCAAAGTATTCAGCAAAATCCTTGCTGGACAAGAAAAATAAACCAGACAACAGCAATACCAATCTGCAGCAGAAAGGTTCATTCTTAAACATTCAAGCACCTCTCCTGTCTACTTCCGGCTCAAGGTGTCATAGATTTTAATCATAAAATAATAGTCAGGAAAACTAAAATCCGATAACAGCTAGTTTCATCACTAAGAGTTCAATTGAATTTCAGTTCGAATGTCTCTACACTTCGGAATCCCTTGCTCCTTTATCATTCAGATAAACCACCTGGGTCTGTTTGACAAAGCCAATTTTTTCATACAAACGTTTGGCACCTACATTGCTATCTTCCACGGCAATCTGAAATTCCTTCTCATTTTGCTCAATTAGTTGGTTGACAAGGGATTTTGCTAAGTAGCTTCCATAGCCTTTACCACGTTCAAGTTCAGCTATTGCTAAACCGTAGAAGTAATTCGTATTAGTCGATAAATCAACTGTACAAGTCCCAATGACCTGACCGTATTTTAACAAAATATATAAGCGACTTTCTGGATCCTTCAGAGCTTCAGCGACATATCTATTCACAACTTCTCTAGATTCATGTTCCTCTGAAAATGCCTGAAATTTTAACTGACTAATTTGCTCCTGATACGAACTATCTGCTAACAAAACTTCAAGATTGGAAACAGTTGCTAACGGATAAGGTTTTCTATCCTTACCTAACCAAGTTTCTGTCTCTTCATCCTCGACCAATCCCCAGTTACTAACAAAATCAGGATGGCGGTCTAGAAAAATACGCTCTGTCTGAAAAGTCACAGACTCAATTGGATAAGATGCCGTTTCTTTCTCAAAACTTCTATACAAAGCCCGCGCAATTCCCTGACGACGATGATTGGGATGAACCAGTATCGTCACTTCCACATCTTGGTCATCAGCATAGACAGTTAAGAGACCAACAAGTTCGCCTTTTTCATAATAAAGGAAAAAGGCGGGCATGTTTGGGTCAAAATTAAGCATGTTAGAGAGATAGGGATCACGATAGGTACCGTCATAATTTTGGCAACAGTTAATTAGTTTTTTCGCCTCAGATAACTCCTCTTGGCTTAACTTGTTTCTTGCTTGAATCATATAGCCATCCTCTACAAACCAGACGATCTGTGACTGGCATCTTTAGCCTGCTCGAGTTTATTGACGTAGTACTCTCGTTTTTCTTCAACTTCATGAATCGTTGGCTCATCCTTCTGTCCATGAACTCGGACGATCTTAGCTGGAATTCCGACAACCGTCACATCACTCGGAACATCTGCTACAACAACTGCTGCTGCACCAACCTTGGCATTTTCACCGATTTCCACAGGTCCGATAACTTGGGCATGGGCTGATATGAGAGCTCCCTTTCGAACGGTCGGATGGCGTTTGCCAACATCCTTACCAGTTCCACCAAGAGTCACCCCGTGATAAAGAAGAACACCTTTTTCAACGATCGCTGTTTCCCCAATCACCAAACCAGAACCATGGTCGATAAAGACACCTGAATCAATCTGAGCACCCGGATGGATCTCAATCTGGGTCCAAAAGCGCCAAAACTGACTGTGCATACGAGCCAGGAGTTTGAAGCCATGCTTCCAGAGAAAATGTGAAAGACGGTGGGCCGCCAAGGCCTTGACACCTGGATAAGTCAGCAAAACCTCCAAAGTGGTGCGGGCCGCTGGATCATTTTCTTTTACGATATCAATGGTTTCGCGCCACCATCCCATACATTTCTCCTTTTCTTATTCTGAATCTTTTG
This sequence comes from uncultured Streptococcus sp., assembly GCA_963522395.1. GTDB lineage: Bacteria > Bacillota > Bacilli > Lactobacillales > Streptococcaceae > Streptococcus. Next base: position 2,412 of record CAUQZY010000019.1, on the reverse strand, counting down.
GTGTTTCTGTAAATTCTTTCTTAGGTTTGTGGTCCTTGTGATGACGTGGGCGGTGAGGTCTCTCAGACTTTTCGCCTTTTTCATCACGTTCAGGTTTTGGAGGACGAGGAAGAAGGGCTTTCATAGAAGCATCCACACGTCCTTTTTCATCAATCTTGATAACCTTAACATCAACTTCATCCCCGATTGCTACCAAGTCTTCGACATTATTGGTACGCGTCCAAGCCATCTCAGAGATATGAACAAGGGCATCTGTCTTATCAAAGAGGTTAACAAAGGCACCAAATTTCTCGATACGAACGACTTTAGCACGGTAAACTTCGTCCACCTTAGCTTCACGAACCAAACCAGCAATGATTTCTTTGGCACGGTTAATAGCATCTTGGTCGCTAGAGTAGATAGATACATTTCCTTCTTCGTCGATATCAATCTTAACGCCTGTTTCAGCGATAATCTTGTCGATGGTTTCTCCACCCTTACCGATGACAATCTTAATCTTGTCCACATCAATCTTGATGGTATCAATTTTCGGAGCAGTTGGAGCCAATTCTGGACGAACTTCTGGAATGGTTGCTTCAATCACATCAAGGATTTCAAAACGCGCTTTCTTGGCTTGGGCAAGAGCTTCAGTCAAGATTTCTGCAGTAATCCCTTGGATCTTGATATCCATTTGAAGGGCTGTAATCCCGTCACGAGTACCTGCAACCTTAAAGTCCATATCTCCAAAGTGATCTTCCAAACCTTGGATATCTGTCAAGACTGTATAGTTGTTTCCATCTGAAATCAGACCCATGGCAATACCAGCTACTGGAGCCTTGATTGGCACACCACCAGCCATAAGGGCAAGAGTTCCCGCACAGATAGAGGCTTGAGAAGAAGAACCGTTTGATTCTAAGACCTCAGCTACCAAACGGATAGCGTATGGGAATTCTTCCAAACTTGGCAATACTTGAGCAAGGGCACGCTCACCGAGAGCACCGTGACCGATTTCACGACGACCTGGCGCACCGTAACGACCAGTTTCCCCTACAGAGTATTGTGGGAAGTTATAGTGGTGCATAAAGCGTTTCTTGTACTCTGGATCCAAACCATCAATGATTTGAGTTTCTCCCATCGGAGCCAAGGTCAAGACTGAAAGAGCCTGAGTTTGTCCACGAGTGAAGAGACCAGAACCGTGCACACGAGGAAGGAAGTCAACAACCGCATCCAAAGGACGGATTTCATCGACCTTACGACCATCAGGACGAACCTTGTCTTCTGTAATCAAGCGACGCACTTCAGCGTGTTCCATTTGTTCCAAGATTTCAGCCACATCACGCATGATACGGTCAAATTCTTCGTGATCCGCATATTTTTCTTCGTAAACGGCTGTGACTTGATCTTTCACTGCTTGAGTTGCAGCTTCACGGGCCAATTTTTCTTCTACTTGAACCGCTTTTTGAAGGTCACTGTTGTAGGCTGCGATGATTTCAACTTGCAATTCAGCGTCCACATGAAGCAATTCTACTTCTGCTTTTTCTTTACCAACTGCTGCAACGATTTCTTCTTGGAAAGCAATCAATTCTTTGACTGCTTCGTGCCCTTTAAGGAGCGCTTCCAACATGATTTCTTCTGACAATTCTTTAGCACCAGACTCTACCATGTTAATGGCGTGTTTGGTACCAGCTACTGTCAATTCAAGCAGCGATTGCTCTGCTTGTGCTTGACTAGGGTTGATGATGATTTGACCATCTACATAACCCACTTGAACACCAGCTATTGGCCCGTCAAATGGAATATCTGAGATAGAAAGAGCCAATGATGAACCAAACATAGCTGCCATTGGTGCAGAGGCATTTTCATCATAAGAAAGCACAGTGTTGATGACTTGGACTTCATTACGGAAACCTTCCGCAAACATAGGACGGATTGGACGGTCAATCAAACGCGCTGTCAAGGTTGCATCCGTTGAAGGACGTCCTTCACGTTTCATAAAGCCACCAGGAAACTTCCCAGCCGCATACATTTTTTCTTCGTAGTTGACTTGAAGTGGGAAGAAATCCCCAGTTGCCATTTTCTTAGACATCACGGCCGCTGTCAAGACAGTTGACTCACCATAACGCACGACAACAGAGCCATTTGCTTGCTTAGCAACCTGACCAGTCTCTACAATTAACTCACGACCCGCAAAAGTCGTTTGAAACACTTGTTTTGTCATTTTAATCCCCTTTGGATTGATAATATTATACGTCTTGCCTACAAAGATCAAGATACAAAGCCGTTAAGCAACTCAAAGGAAAATAGGAAATCGGACGACGGAGCGACTGCTCCTAGGCAGATTTATCTTTTTCCACAGAGTTGTAGGCGAATTCAATTACTCAAGATACCAAGGACGTCAAAAGCAAAGTAAAAATAGGAAACTGACGAAGTCTT
>CAUQZY010000018.1:0-27284 GCA_963522395.1 uncultured Streptococcus sp. | reverse complement strand
GCCACATAGCTGTTGAGATTGTTTCCGTGCATCCACATAGGATTGACCTTGTCTGTATGGGCTAATTCTCCCATCAATACACCATAAGTCTCATCCGTCAAGATACTAGACATACCGATATTGTGCCAAAGACTGGTATGACGGAAATAAGTCGATGCGTGTAAACTCAACAAAAAGAGACGCAAATTAATCAAAAATACCGTCATCGCAATGGCAGCCACAGGCGCCTGCACTGCAATCAAGGCCAACATGGCAAACTGGGCACTCCCAGCATAAACAAAGAGGCTCATCAAGCCCATCTCAACAGGTGTCACATAGGGCGCACCAATAATCCCACAGGCCAGTCCGATACTGACATAACCAAGGGCCGTTGGCATAGCTGCCTGCGCCCCCTCCCAAAATCCTTTTTCTTTCATCTTTCTCCTCATATTATCTTAATAAATGGGCTGAATCAGTTCCAGCCACAGCATGGACTATTATAACACATTCAGGAAAGAGAAAAAAGTCTGCTGATTGTAATCAGACAGACTCCATTTTATTCCATCGTATCAAAAGCGAGACTTGGTTTGGCATTGAGGTCCAAGCCTGCATAGTTTTCTTTGTTCCACTCGCTGATGCTGGCATAGGCAATCATTCCTGCATTGTCTCCGCAAAGACGCAGAGGCGGAATGATGACCTTGACATCTGTAATTTCAGTTGCTAGGCGTTCTCTGAGACCTTTATTGGCTGCCACACCACCTGCCACGACAAGGGTTTTAACAGGGTATTTCTCCAAAGCCTTCTTAGTTTTAGCCATGAGAATGTCCATAACTGCCGCTTGGAAGGACGCACACAAATCCTCTGTTGATAAGCTTTCTCCCTTTTGCTCGGCATTATGGTGAAGATTGATAAAGGCAGACTTCAACCCTGAGAATGAAAACTCTAGATTGTCCTCCTTAATCATGGCACGTGGGAAATCATAAATATCCTGCCCCTGATGAGCCAGCTCGTCAATTTCACGACCTGCTGGATAGGTCAAGCCCATGACACGGCCAACCTTATCATAGGCCTCACCAACCGCATCATCTCGCGTTTCTCCAACAATCTTGTAATCTCCTGCCTCAGAAACATAGACCAGCTCTGTATGCCCACCACTTACTAAAAGTGCTAACAAAGGAAACTCCAAAGACTCTACGCTCTGAGCTGCCATGAGGTGGCCAGCCATGTGGTTAACGGGAATCAGCGGAAGCCCATGTGCCCAAGCAAAGGCCTTGGCAGCTGATAAACCAACAAGCAATGCTCCAACCAAGCCCGGTCCATAGGTGACCGCCACAGCTGTTACATCCTCTTCGGTAATCCCTGCTTCTGTCAAAGCTTCCTCAATACAGGCTGTAATGACCTCGACATGGTGACGACTGGCTACTTCTGGAACCACGCCCCCAAAACGTTTGTGACTCTCAATTTGACTAGCAATAACATTGGACAAGAGCTCATCGTCGTTTTTCAAGACAGCGACACTGGTCTCATCACAGGATGTCTCAAATGCTAAAATATATCTATCCTTCATCTATTTCTCTCTTCATGATAATGGCGTCCTCGACTGGGTCATGGTAGTAGGCCTTTCGCTCAGCGATGACTGCCATCTTTTCTTTCTTGTAAAATGCTTGCGCTCGTTGATTTGACTTTCTGACTTCGAGGAAAATCTCCTTGTCTGTCGGCAATTGAGCAAACAAGGCTGACGCAATCCCCTGACTCTGATAGGTTTGTTTGACAGCGATTTGCAAAACTTCTGCTTCAAAAAGATTCTCCTGCACGGCTAGAAAGCCAATCACTTCTACCCCATCATAAGCTAGAGCGTACCAAGTCTGGTCTTGAGACAGGTCTGCTTGGATTTGTTCCAGCGACCAAGGGCTGACTGAGTAAACATCCGCCATGACAGCGTAGATGGCTTGAGCCAAGTCAGGCTGTCCTTGGATTCGTTTGATTTCGATCATAGGCGTTTAATGTAGGACTCACCAGACTCGGTGTGGTTTTTGAGCCAGTTTTCCTCAGCCTCAACACGTTTGAGGTAGTTCGGCACAAAGTCGTGCAAGGAATCGGCTTCCTTGTCCCAGACCAAAAGAGCTAGATTGGCTGCATTTGGCAAGGTTTCTTTGAAATTAGTCCTTGGCAAGTGTTCTTGAATTTGCTCCACAAAGGGGCCAACTTCTCCGACAAAGGTTACCTGACTAGCACCCTTAATTAGCTCAATCACTCGCTCAAAAGGCAGGTGCGCTTCTGGCATGACAGGTTTGGCATTTTCATAAAATCCTGCATAAACATTGTTACGACGTGCATCCATCAAAGGGACGAACAAGCCTTCTTGCTGGTATGGCACCAGAGCCAAGAGACTCGACATACCAACCAACTCGATGTTCAGAGTGTGAGCTAAGGTTTTGGCAGTTGCTACCGCAATTCGCAAGCCTGTATAGCTACCTGGCCCTTCCGCTACCACGATCCGGTCCAAATCCTTGGGTGTCCAATCCAAACTTGCCATCAAAAAATCGATGGCAGGCATGAGGGTAATACTGTGATTTTTCTTGATATTAATTGTCGTCTCGGCAAGAACCTGCTTGTCCTCTAAAATAGCCAGAGAAAGAGCCTTGCTGGACGTATCAAAAGCTAATACTTTCATAACACATTCCTATCTTTTTGTCTGCTTACTATTATACTACAAAAGCTGGCACATGGGAATTTTCTTTACCCCCAAACAGGAATACCTAGACTTAAACAAAAAATAATTCGCAAATAAATTTCAAAAAAATGTTCACTTTTCCTTTTCTTTTCCGAATATAAAAGTGAACAAGAAAAAAGGAGGAAAGTTCAATGACAAATTTTGACGTTCTTGACAATCAATTTTTATCCCTATCTGAAAATGAATTATCAGATATTGATGGCGGTCTCGCTCCCTTGATTATCTTTGGAGTAGCAGTATCTTGGAAAGCTATTGCAGGCGGAACAGCACTTGTAGGTTCTGGTTTGGCAGCTGATTATTTTTTAGGAGGAGATTAATATGATGAAAGATTTGAACAACTATCGTGAAATTTCTAATAAGGAATTACAAGAAATCAAGGGTGGTTTTGGTGCAGGTGTTGGTATCGCTTTATTTATGGCAGCTTATACCATTGGGAAAGATCTCCGTAAAAAGTTTGGTAAGTCATGCTAGATAAAAGACACATTTTTAGAAGGATAAATTTTATTGTCTTCATCTCTTACAGTTTGCTCAACATTCTCAATGATTTAAACATTACTACTATCCCTTTACCAATTGATTTATCTGTTTGTATTGTTTTATTTTTATGCTTCAACTCTATTTTTGAGCAGAAGAATCGTTAACATAACACTAATAAGCTCTGAAAATTCTATTGTCATGTCATTTTAGAAAAATGTAAAAACCGCCCCATCTTGATAGAAGGGGTGGAATTTTAGTGTCATGAATTTACTATGTTTTACCCCCAAACAAAAAGCCCCTGCATCAGCAGGGCATCTAAGCATTTAATCCAAAGTAAAATACAAACCAAACGACATAGGTTACGAGGAGGAGAAAAAGCGAGTAGAGAGTCACAAAGGTAATCTTCCACAAGAACTTGGTTTGTCGTTGTTCCAGTTTGGCAAATAGAAGATTCCCCGTATAAACGCAAGCAACAAAAACAATAAAAGCTACCAAGCGAGCTCCGATAGCAAAAGCAAATAAGTTATACATAGGGCAACCTCCTTGACTTAAAATCTATATGGAATTATGACAAGCAACAAATTTCACTTCCATTATCAAAATAACATATTTTCTCTGTTTTTGCAAACGCTTACCAATAAGTTACCCTGTGACTTTCTCGTTTCCGTCTTTTACTAATTTTTCATTTTATGTTATAATTGAAATAATTGTAACGAATCAAGGTCAATCTAGACAAAAAATGGAATGAAATCAAGCAAATATCTGCTAAAAGTTTGGAATAAGCTGACCTGTAAATAGAAAGGAACTATATGATTTACAAAGTTTTTTATCAAGAAACAAAAGAACGTAGCCCACGTCGTGAAACAACACGCGCACTTTACCTAGACATCGATGCCAGCTCAGAACTTGAAGGCCGTATCGCTGCTCGTCAACTTGTCGAAGAAAATCGCCCAGAGTACAATATCGAGTATATCGAACTCTTGTCTGACAAATTGCTAGATTACGAAAAAGAAACTGGCGCCTTCGAAATTACGGAGTTCTAATATGGCCTATACTCTTAAACCTGAAGAAGTCGGCGTTTTTGCCATCGGTGGTCTGGGAGAAATCGGGAAAAACACATACGGAATTGAATACCAAGACGAGATTATCATCGTCGATGCTGGGATTAAATTCCCAGAAGATGATTTGCTGGGTATCGACTACGTCATTCCTGATTACTCTTACATCGTGGACAATATCGACCGCGTCAAGGCTGTCTTAATCACACACGGGCACGAGGACCATATCGGTGGGATTCCTTTCCTGCTCAAGCAAGCAAATGTCCCTATCTATGCTGGACCGCTTGCCCTGGCTTTGATCCGTGGGAAACTCGAAGAACACGGCCTCTTGCGCAACGCCAAACTTTACGAAATCAACCACAACACTGAGTTGACCTTTAAAAATCTCAAGGCAACTTTCTTTAGAACAACTCACTCTATTCCAGAACCTTTAGGGATTGTCATTCATACTCCTCAAGGGAAAATCGTTTGTACGGGTGACTTCAAGTTCGACTTTACTCCAGTTGGAGAACCTGCGGACTTGCACCGTATGGCTGCCCTGGGTGAAGAAGGCGTCCTCTGTCTTCTGTCTGACTCGACAAATGCAGAAGTGCCAACCTTTACCAACTCTGAAAAAGTCGTTGGTCAGTCCATCATGAAGATTATCCAAGGCATTGAAGGACGTATCATCTTTGCATCCTTTGCCTCAAATATCTTCCGTCTCCAGCAAGCAACAGAAGCCGCTGTTAAGACTGGACGTAAGATTGCGGTCTTTGGTCGCTCTATGGAAAAGGCCATTGTCAACGGAATCGATCTTGGATACATCAAAGCTCCTAAGGGAACCTTTATCGAGCCAAATGAAATCAAAGATTATCCTGCAGGAGAAGTTCTCATCCTCTGTACAGGTAGTCAGGGCGAGCCAATGGCAGCCCTCTCTCGTATCGCCAACGGAACCCACCGTCAGGTGCAACTCCAACCAGGCGATACAGTTATCTTCTCTTCAAGTCCAATCCCTGGAAACACTACTAGCGTCAACAAACTGATCAACATCATTTCTGAAGCTGGTGTCGAAGTTATCCACGGTAAGGTTAACAATATCCATACATCTGGACACGGTGGTCAGCAAGAGCAAAAACTCATGCTCCGCTTGATTAAGCCAAAATACTTCATGCCTGTCCACGGTGAATACCGCATGCAAAAAGTCCACGCTGGACTAGCAGTGGATACTGGTGTTGAGAAGGACAATATCTTTATCATGAGCAATGGTGATGTGCTTGCCCTTACCGCTAACTCAGCTCGTATCGCAGGTCATTTCAACGCTCAAGATATCTATGTCGATGGAAATCGTATCGGTGAAATCGGTGCTGCTGTCCTCAAAGATCGTCGTGATCTATCTGAAGACGGTGTCGTTCTGGCAGTCGCAACTGTTGACTTCAAATCGCAGATGATTCTGTCTGGTCCAGATATCCTCAGCCGAGGCTTTGTCTATATGAGAGAGTCTGGAGATTTGATTCGTCAAAGCCAGCGCATCCTCTTCAATGCTATTCGTATCGCACTAAAAAACAAGGACGCTAGCGTGCAATCTGTCAATGGTGCCATTGTCAACGCTATTCGCCCCTTCCTTTATGAAAATACAGAACGTGAACCGATTATCATCCCGATGATCCTCACGCCAGATGAAGAATAAATCATAAAACAGCCCCGTTTTCGGAGCTGTTTTTCTCTATGCTTTCTTTTCTTGATTTTTAGAAATACTACGATTTTTACCTTCCAAATACACCATCAAAATAGAAATATCTGCTGGGTTTACTCCCGAAATACGGCTGGCTTGGCCGATGGTTTCTGGATTGATCAGTTTGAACTTCTGACGGGCTTCTGTTGCGATAGAATCAATATCATCCCAGTCAATATTAGCTGGAATACGTTTTTCTTCCATGCGTTTCATCTTGGCTACCTGATCCATGGCTTTGGAGATGTAGCCTTCGTACTTGATTTCTGTTTCAATCAATTCGATAATCTTGTCATCCAAGTCCTCTGCAGCTGGTCCGATGAAGGCCACCACATCTTGGTAAGAAACTTCTGGACGGCGAAGGAATTCCTTGGCTGTCACCGCATCTGTCAACGGCTTGAAGCCCATCTCCTCAACCTTGGCATTTGTTTCCTTGACTGGCTTGAGTTTGATGCTATCTAGGCGCTTCATCTCATTGTCAAATTGATTTTTCTTGATTTCAAAGCGAGCCCAGCGTTCATCATCCACAAGACCAATCTCACGTCCCATCTCAGTCAAACGCATATCAGCATTGTCATGGCGGAGAATGAGGCGGTATTCAGCACGACTGGTCAAGAGACGGTAGGGTTCAATGGTTCCCTTGGTCACCAAGTCATCAATCATGACCCCAATATAACCGTCACTACGCTTCAAAATCAACTCAGGCTTGCCTTGGACTTTCAAAGCCGCATTGATACCCGCGATAATCCCTTGGCCTGCTGCCTCTTCGTAACCTGACGTTCCGTTTGTCTGACCAGCAGTGAAAAGTCCGGAGATTTTCTTGGTTTCCAGAGTCGCACGTAACTGATGAGGCAAGACCATATCATACTCAATGGCATAACCAGTTCGCATCATCTCAGCATTTTCCAGACCTTTAATGGAATGAACCAGCTCACGTTGGACATCCTCAGGCAGACTGGTTGATAAACCTTGAACATAGACTTCCTCTGTATTGCGCCCTTCTGGCTCTAGGAAGAGTTGGTGGCGTTCCTTGTCCGCAAAGCGCACAATCTTGTCTTCAATCGACGGACAGTAACGAGGCCCCACTCCCTTGACCACACCTGTAAACATAGGCGCACGGTGGAGGTTGTTTTGGATAATCTCATGACTGGTTCCATTGGTATAGGTCAACCAGCATGGCACTTGGTCTTTGACATAATCCTCATCACGTGAAGTGTATGAGAAATGATTAGGCGCTTCGTCTCCTGGCTGAATCTCTGTCACGTCGTAGTTGATTGAAGAAGCCTTGACACGTGGAGGTGTTCCTGTCTTGAAACGACCGATTTCGAGGCCCAGTTCCTTGAGATTGTCAGCAAGGTTAATAGAAGCTAGGCTGTGGTTAGGACCTGATGAGTACTTGAGATCTCCGATGATAATTTCCCCACGGAGGGCCGTCCCTGTAGTCACGATAACAGCCTTGGCAGCATATTCTTGATGGGTCGCTGTACGCACACCGACAACCTTACCATCTTCCACCAAAATCTCATCAATCATGGTTTGACGAAGGGTCAGATTTTCTTGATTTTCAACTGTCTTGCGCATTTCCTTAGAGTAAAGCTCCTTGTCAGCCTGCGCACGAAGGGCACGGACAGCTGGCCCCTTCCCTGTGTTGAGCATCTTCATCTGGATGTAAGTCTTGTCAATGGTTTTGGCCATCTCGCCACCGAGGGCATCAACTTCACGCACGACAATTCCCTTGGCAGAACCACCGATAGAGGGGTTACAAGGCATGAAAGCCAGCATTTCAATGTTGATAGTCGCAAGCAAGACCTTACAGCCCATACGGCTAGCTGCTAGGGATGCTTCCACCCCAGCGTGTCCCGCACCGATTACAATAATATCGTATTCTTCAGTAAAATTATAAGTCATTTCTTAACCTTTCAAAAATTTCTCGCAAATAAGGAACTAACTTCTCCTCCTCTAAAGCTTGAGCCATAGTAACCCATTTAAAGTGCGTATGCTCTTCAGGATCTAATCTGATAATTGGCTTCTCCCCAACCCACTCTGCTTTATAAACTAAGCGAGTAAAGACAGTATCCTTAGAGGTATCCAGTTGACTATCTTCGTGAAGAAGTTTGAGCGAACTGCTATCTAGCCTAACTCCCGCTTCTTCAATACATTCTCTAAGAGCTCCATCTCGCGGAAGCTCACCCTTTTCAACCCCGCCACCAGGAATATCCCAGTAAGTTGGATAAACGTTGGGTTGTCCTCTTTTAATTTCCGAACGCTGAATGAGCAAATAATCATCACCACTATGAACAAGTACATGGGCAATAAGCTTAACCATCATTTTCTCTCCTATTCCTCAAGATGAATGTGTCTTAGTTGGCCGTCCCAATCTGGTAAGGCTGTTTTTAGAAAGGCTGGAACTAGATTGATACCCTCAAGCTTGTCTATGTCAATCCATTCACAGGGCTGCCTTTTCTCATCTTCCTGCATGGTCAATGGGGCATCTTCAAGCAAGTCCACCAAATAATGAAACTCGATATTGTGATAATAAACACCGTCCTGTTCAAAACGATTTTCAACCACAAAAGCTAGATGCCCAGCTTGAGCTTTGACACCCAGTTCTTCCCTCACTTCACGGACTACCGCGTCTTCCGTGCTTTCATTGACTTGAATCGCACCTCCAATTGTGTAATACTTGCCCTTATCTTTGGTAACTAGGAGTTTGCGATTTTGAAGAATCAAAGCTGTCGCCCGAACGCCAAAAACTGGATTTCCTACTTTTGTCCGAAAGTCTTGTTGAGTCATTTTTGTCCTTTCCCTTAAACGACACAAAAACAGTCAAAACTCCAAAGAAGTGCAGGACAAAAAAGCCTGCAACATCCATGAGCTTTGACCATCATTTCTATTGCTTTTATTATTGTAGCAAATTGAGAAAATTTGTCAATCTAAATGTACTGACACTATTAATAAAATTGGGAATACCCCAAGTTTAACAAAATAATATATAAGTTACAATGAGCACCTTACAATTTATTTATAGTAATTCGAATAAATTTTCTAAAACTGATAACACTGGATTCTCTTTTGTCACTCATTAATGTTCCTACACTGTCACCTAATTCGTTCGAATCAAGTTTTTTAATTGAAAATTTCTTATGTATAAACTCCCTTTGAAAACTATTTAAATTCTTTGGATTCTAAGACTTTAAAAACTATCAAATAAGTATTTTGTACCTTCGAACAATAAAAGAAAAGATTAACTTATTCTTTTCAAATATCAACCTCTAATACTCTAAAATGTTAATATAAAGTAATTTAAATTAATATCAGTTTAATTTTTCTAACTTTCAATTGACCTAATCTCAACTGACAATTCTTCAGGAACTTTTTTATTTATATCTTCTATAGCATCATTTAAATTAAAACAAGATGATTGATCTATTGAACTTACATTTTCAACGATAGCATTGGTTTTTCCCAAAAAATATTTAGTCATATATAAGTCTAAGTTTTCCAAATCAGATTCAGAGTATTTATCTTTATATTCAAATTCATAAAATAAATCTAAGTGTAACTTACGCAATAATATTTCTTCGTTTTTGCCCTCAATAAAAACATCTAGCAACAAAACTCTTTTTACTTTATTTTTCTTATTCATACCTAATTTTATAGATATACTAACCGATTGATTCTCTACAATTTGTTCTCCTGATTCATAACCATCTATTCCAAAAGTGTTATATTCCAGTGTATTTATTTTAAGGCCATTATCTATTGCTATATATTTCATTTTCAACTTCCCAAAGTTTATTTAAACTTTCTATTTGTTTCTTGATTTCTACGTTTTTAAACTTTTTAAGAGTAAAACTATCATTAAAATCATTGTATTCTTTAAGACGTTCGCAACGACTACGAATATATAATTTATAATCGTTCGCACATACTTGATTCAAGGTTAAACGAAAATCATTTGAAGGGAGCTTTTCTGAAATCTCTATCATACTATTAACTTGCATTATTGGAAATATTTTATTAGCAATCTTTCCAATACTATATTTATCAGATTTTTCGAAGAAATTGTAAATAGAAATTTCACCGTCAATTACGTTGCATAAATCATTAATATTAGGTTCGGTAATTAAAAGTTCTTTTATATCTACTAAATGATTATTTTTTAATAGAGTCCTATCTTGCATAATATAAACTGTGTATATTCTATCTAAATATGAAACAACACCAAAAATAGGTTCATCTATAGCTAGCAACGGCATCTTAAAATTACGCCAATCCTCGATTTCCATAACTTGATAAAAATTTTGTAAATCTTTATTGGACATATCAGCATCCCTCCACTAGTCTTTTTATTATTTAAACGGATATGGTGTAAATGCACCACTCAATGATTTTAATAATCCCTCTAGCTTATCCTCATCATTGTTTCTCAATACAAAATTATAATGAAATGTACTCGGTGCTTCATATTTTTTCTTAGAGTCTCGTTCCATTATTCCGAAGCCTTTTTTTATATCACCGATATAATAACTATCAATTCCATCAATAAAACTATCATTAAAATTATCTTTTATATAATCCATATTACGCTTCACTTCACTAATATTCGTGGCATCTGCTAGCTTCAAAAAAGAAGTAGAAACCTCACCGATCTTATTATGACAAATATACACTTCATCAGGTATATCTACGAAGTCAAAATCAATTTTTTCTTTAATATCAGCGGGTATTAGAGGCTCTAAAATTTTAGGTATTCTACGTCTTTTATTATTAAGAATTATATCTCTTATTATCCTCTCAAGATCTGTGGGAAGAAAATACACTTCTCTATTTTTACTTAAATCTTGAACAAGATTTTCCGAGCCATCTTCTATGTCCGAGAGTGCAGAAATAAAAGATAATGTTTCATCAGCACATACTTTTTCATCGTACTCAAATTCTTTAAAACGTAATCTATCAAAATTGGATTTTGGATTAGCATATCTTACAAGAAGTTTTTCCGATTCTCTCTGAAATGAAATATTAAGTTTATTTAGTTCAACTTTACCCTGGAATCCTTTAAAGAAATATAATTCATCTTCACCACATTGTTTTGTACAATAGTTATCATAAAACTCTATCATTTTTTCTACTCTATTAAAATAAACAGGTTAATATCATTTAATTATTTGAAGAAATCTATTCTGTTCCGATCAAATAAAAATTTCATTTAACTAATTCTATCAAATACTAATTTGTTTTTCAAGGAATTATTCCGTTAACTAAAAGTTTTGTTAAAAAACTACATATCATAATTCTAGTCCTAGGTGAGGACATACAAAAATTTCGTTCTATCCAAAATAATAAGGATTTACTTTCCCTTCTTCGTCTTAAGATTGACAATTTGGCCTGAATTACACCACTGAATAATATTCTAGAAAACGTTTCATCTCTCTACTAATAATCAAGTGAGAAAATCCAATCATAGTTGCAATTTCAAAAACATTTACCCCTGATTTCACATCGAGCTCTATCTTAATCCGTTCCTTTATGTTAAGATATACGATAGTAGTAGCTTATAGAATCTCCTTGCGTATCTTTCTGTGTGTTTACTTACAGTTCACACTATTTGAGATTATGTGAGTTTTTTCGTTGCACTATAATTTACAATTTATCTCTTAAAAAACTGAAACATTCTCATTCCTCTTAGAAGCTCTTAAATGTACTGACAAACTTGTCCATCGCGGTAAGCATTGTCAATCAAACCACCACCTAGACACTCTTCGCCATCGTAAAAGACAACTGCCTGTCCTGGTGTAATCGCGCGTTGCGGTTCTGCAAAGATAACCTCTGCCTTATCTCCTTTGACATGGACGGTCACCTTAGAATCAGGCTGACGGTAACGGAATTTAGCCGTACATTCGAGCGTAAACTCCTCTGGCATGTCACGAGTAAAGTGGACTTGGCTAGCCTCTAGGCTGGTTGACATGAGCGAATCATGATAGAAACCTTGGCCGACATAGAGAATATTCTTGCTTAGGTCTTTTCCGACAACGAACCAAGGTGCATTGTCACCACCGTGTTGTCCACCGATACCGAGTCCGCCACGCTGACCAATCGTATAATACATAAGGCCTGCATGCTCGCCCATATCGCGACCATCCACAGTCATCATACGACCAGGCTGAGCTGGTAGGTAGTTGCTAAGAAAGTTTTTAAAGTTCTTTTCTCCGATAAAGCAAATCCCTGTCGAGTCTTTCTTCTTAGCAGTCGCAAGGCCTGCTTCTTCTGCTAGTCTGCGAACTTCAGGCTTTTCCAAATGTCCCAGTGGGAACATGGTTTTTTGAAGTTGTTCTTGCGAAAGTTGGCTGAGGAAATAGGTTTGGTCCTTGCCATTGTCCACGCCACGAAGCATGTGAACAGTGCCATCCTCATCACGCGCCACACGGGCATAGTGCCCAGTCGCTACATAGTCTGCCCCCAAGGTCATGGCATAGTCCAAAAAAGCCTTGAACTTGATTTCCTTGTTGCACATAACGTCTGGATTTGGCGTGCGTCCTGCACGGTATTCCGCTAGGAAATACTCAAAAACGCGGTCCCAGTACTCTTTTTCAAAATTGACAGAGTAGTAGGGAATGCCAATCTGGTCTGCCACCGCAGCCACATCCTTGTAATCTTCGGTCGCCGTACAGACGCCGTTTTCATCTGTGTCATCCCAGTTCTTCATGAAGATACCGATCACATCGTAGCCCTGCTCCTTGAGCAAAAGAGCCGTCACCGACGAATCAACACCACCACTCATCCCCACGACAACACGTGTTTTAGAGTTATCACTCATGGTAAGTCTCCCATCTATTCGTTTATTCACGATTGAAGGTCGTGTGTGCTTCACGATTGAAGGTCGTTTGAGCAGTTTTCATTATAACATGCTTGGTTAGAGAAGACAAGGAAGAGGCTGATAATCGACCAACCTCTGTTTTTAGACACAGTTCAAATCCAAACTATTCTTTATAGAAAAAATTCCTATAAATTCGAGAAATAGTTAAAATACATACAAATATGACTCCCAAAATAGATAATACTATTTTCACAAAACTCATTTCCGAACCTATGACATATATATGAAAAAGAGGGGCTAGTCCTACACATAGAGACAATAGATAACTAATAAATCTTATCTCACCAATTCCTGCAAAAAAATGTTTCATTTTAAATATTCCAATTTTACCTTTCATCTTAATAATCCACTAGCAAATCTATTGGCTTCTCTTTTTTTTGAAAAATCTTGATAGCAAATTTGCTCCACTTAATGCCACTAAAATTTCAATGGGCAAAAAATAGTAATCCCATATCAAATGAGAAATTAGCAATGATAGAAATAGTATACAATCAATATAACTATTCTTAAAATATTCTGTAATTACGTAATACAGAAATGCCACAACCACTGAAATTAAAACAACCATCATAATACTATTATCCTGTCCTTCTCACTAACTCTATTTCCAAAATTTCATTTTTTGGGGGATTTAGTAACGCAATTCCAATTAGCAATACACCTAATATAAATAAAAGTATTTCCCAAAATTTATTCTCAGTTTTAATAAAAGGTATAAGATACATACTAACCAATATGGAACTTACTCCTAAAATAGCAGAGACCACTCTGACTTTATCACTTAGTTTAAACATATTTGATTCCCTATAAAATAAGCAGTGACTACGTTTACTGTAGCATTTCCCCGTAATAAAGAACTTCTTTATGTAGAGATAATTTCCCATCAAGACACCTCATTTCTTCTTACTCAATAGCAACATAATTATTTGGTAATACGAGTTCCATTTATTTTCTCCTTTTTTATTAAGCATGGTTAGGATAGTTTCCTAACAAGTGATCGCAAGCTTTGTTTAGTTACCTAAATTAGACTTCCTTCCTTTATCTTATTTTAAATATTTAAAACCAGTTACTGCTTGAAGCTTAACAGTTTACTTAATTCAAATAACAGCTAATCACTGATTCCCTGATTTTATCAAATATACTAATAACCACAATTGTGATACGATCATCATTATAAGAACAACATTTAACGAATCAAAGTTTTTCCGAGATAATAATAAAGCAACAGCAAGCAGTATTATTACTAAAGATTGAATAACTACTATTACTCTTAACATTTTATCCTCTACCAGTAACCAAAGCATAGTATCTATTTTCAAAACCGAGCATAACAATTGCACCTATTGCTCCAAATGCAACCAGCATTTCTCCCAATTCGTCACTTGACATCTTGCGTATGCCACTAGCAGGGTCTGCTACGTAGAATTTACTATTCCTTTTGATACTATGTAGTACCACAAAATGATTTTGACCTAAATCATTCTTAACTTGAAGAATCGCAGGAAATGTTAATTTTGGAGTCAAATCTTCCAGTACTACTCGAACAGCTTTTACTGTAAAATTCAACTTATTCAGACCTGAAACAATACCACTGACAGTCGTTCCATACATGTCTGTACCAATAATTTCCCGAATCTTCATGATTGATAGTTCCTTTTTGTAAGATAAAAGAACTGTTGAAACAACTGCCGCAGCACAATCTGACTGATCATGTTGCATCGTACAAGGATATTTTTTTAACATAGAAATACTCAATTCTTTAGAATTAATCTAACTTTTCTTTGATGTCACCCAAACCTCAATCACTGCCCAGTAGTTCTTGAATCAGTTTATTTTCAACCGTATCATTCTTTGTTCTTGATATCTTTCCAAGCATTGTAGTACAGCAGATTTTTGTCCAAGGACTGAGCTTCCTTTAACAACCCAAGCTCCCTTATATTATATCGGCCAGCCCCATGGAAAGATTATGTCCAGACTAATCAATGATATAATACATACTAGAATACAAAATATTTTTTTATTCATACTTTTCTCCTATCTTTATTTTCTACCTACATAGTACCTCTTATTAAGCTCATTTCAAAATTACGTTAACTTTTTTCACAACTTTATTTCGACTTTCTTTTTTACTTTTTACATTGCTATGATACAATATTTTTAACAAAATTTTATTGTTTGTTAACTTTTTTCACGAAAAGGAGAAAATCATGCGTTATGATTTCGGAAAGGTCTATAAAGAAATACGTGAGTCAAAGGGGCTGACCCAAGAAGAGATCTGTGGGGGTGTTCTCTCAAGAACCAGCCTATCAAAAATCGAAAGCGGTAAGACAACTCCAAAATATGAAAATATGGAATTTCTTCTCCGTCAAATCAATATGAGTTTTGAAGAGTTTGAATATATCTGTCAACTTTATCAACCAAGTCAACGCACAGAAATTATGCAAACCTATCTCAATATGCGTTCCATTATCGGAACCAGCGATCTTGTCAATTTATTTCAAAAATGCCAAGACTACCTCAAGACCCACCACGATCTCCCTATAGAAGAAATCAGAGACATGCTTGAAGTTGTCATTTATATCCGTCAACACGGGGCAGGGGAACTATCAGATCACGCAGAACAGGTTGTCAAAAAACTTTGGAGAAAGATTGAAAAACAAGATACATGGTATGAAAGTGACCTAAAAATCCTCAATACCATCCTTTTCAGCTTGCCCATTGAACATCTCCATCTCATCACCGAAAAAATCTTGCAACGCTTAGAAGTCTATAAAAACTATCAACATTTATATGACTTGCGAATGACAATTCTATTAAACCTTTCCACACTCTATCTATACAATCAAGATAAAAACATGTGTAAGCAAATCTGCTACACTTTACTGGAGGATGCCAAGAACAAGAAAAGCTATGATAGGCTTGCTATCTGCTATGTCCGTGTTGGGATTTGTACAGACGATCCTAAACTTATCCAAAAAGGTTTCTCACTTCTAGAGCTGACCGAGGAAACTTCTATGCTGTCTCATCTCAAACAAGAAGTGGAGACCTATTATCAACCGAAGGAAAGATAAAAAAGTCGAGGGATTTCCTCGACCTTTTCATATTATTCTGTTTGTTATTTCTTAATACCAGCCGTTGTTAAGCCAGAAGTTTTTGGCAGCTGTCCATGAACCGTAACGTCCTGCAACGTAGGCATCTGCTACACGTTCTTGGTTTTCAGCTGAGTAGTCACCGTTCAAGTATGAATCTGTCAATTGGTAACGTCCGATGTAACGTCCGTTTGTAGCTGTGTAGCTACCACCTGATTCTTTTTGAGCGATCCATTCTTTAGCTTCTGCTTCAGATCCGCTTACAGTTGAAGCAACTGTTTCTTCTACTACTGCTTCGCTTGCTACTGGAGCTTCTTCCACTACTTCTGTAGTTTCTACTACTGGAGCTGAAACAGTTTCATCTTGAGCTGCTGGTGCTGCATAAGTAGCTGGCGCTGGTGTTGCAGCTGGTGCTACAGGGCCATCGATAACCAACTCTTGACCAACATAAATCAAATGAATGTTGTCAATGTGGTTGTTTTCTGCCAATTTCTCAACAGTTGTGTTGTGAGTTTCAGCGATTTCTGAAAGTGTATCACCTTCTTTAACTGTGTAAGTTGATGATTCTTGAGCAGATACAAATGATGGAGCAAATACTGCAAACAAGGCAGCTACTCCTGCAAGAGTTGTTTTAATCTTTTTAGTTGTTGATTTCATATTTGAAAATTCTCCTTCTTTCTATAGTTCTATCATACCCTTTAAATATTACCGTTTCTTGACACTTTTATGTAGAAATATTACAAAATTATTTTTTATTTCCCTAAATAAGCTATTTTTTGTTACAAAAGATGCTTTTTTATGCTATTTGTAGTGTAAAAAGGTTTTCATCCACAATTAAAGCCAAGACCTTTATTCTTTGATATAATAGAGATAAGAATTTTTATAAGGGGAAACTGATGAAATCACTTCGTTTTCAATCTGTCTTTGATATAATCGGACCAGTTATGATTGGCCCATCTAGTAGCCATACAGCTGGTGCTGTTCGTATTGGGAAGATTGTCTCTTCCATTTTTGATGATACTCCGACAGAAGTCGAATTCCAACTATTTAACTCATTTGCCAAGACCTATCGTGGTCATGGGACAGACCTAGCCCTTGTTGCTGGTATTTTAGGCATGGATACAGATGATCCTGAAATCCCAAACAGTCTGGAGATTGCCCACAAACGTGGTATCAAGATTGTCTGGACCATTCAGAAAGACAGCAATGCCCCTCACCCAAACACTACTAAAATTACCGTCAAAAACGCGCACAAGACCATCAGCGTAACTGGTATTTCTATCGGTGGAGGGAATATTCAGGTAACAGAACTCAATGGCTTTGCCGTCTCTCTCAATATGAATACACCGACTATCATCATCGTTCATCAAGATATTCCAGGTATGATTGCCCTCGTAACAGAGGCACTTTCCCGCTATGGTATCAATATCGCCCAGATGAATGTTACTCGTGAAAAAGCTGGTGAAAAAGCCATTATGATTATCGAAGTCGACAGTCGCAACTGTGATGAGGCCATCGAAGAAATTCGAAAAATCCCTCATCTCCACAATGTCAATTTCTTTAAATAGGAGGAAGCATGTTTTATTCTATCAAAGAATTGGTCGAGCAGGCAGAACTGGACTTTCAAGGAAATGTCGCAGAACTCATGATTACAACAGAGTTTGAATTGACCGGTCGCGAACGTGAAGAAGTCTTCCTTCTCATGGAACGCAATCTGGAAGTCATGAAAGCCTCTGTCCAACTTGGCCTCAATGAAAATAAATCTCGTAGTGGTCTGACAGGTGGAGATGCTGCCAAATTGGATCACTACATCAAAAACGGAAAAACTCTGTCAGATTACACGATTCTCTCTGCTGCCCGAAATGCTATCGCAGTCAATGAACACAATGCTAAAATGGGCTTGGTCTGTGCCACTCCGACCGCAGGAAGTGCCGGCTGTCTGCCATCCGTCCTTACTGCTGCTATTGAAAAATTAGACCTCAGCCACGAGCAACAACTAGATTTCCTCTTTGCTGCGGGTGCCTTTGGACTAGTCATCGCAAACAATGCCTCTATCTCAGGTGCTGAGGGTGGCTGTCAGGCCGAAGTCGGCTCTGCCTCTGCTATGAGTGCCGCCGCCTTGACTCTGGCTGCAGGTGGAACACCCTACCAGGCCAGTCAGGCCATTGCCTTTGTCATTAAAAATATGCTAGGCCTCATCTGTGACCCTGTTGCCGGCTTGGTCGAAGTTCCCTGCGTCAAGCGCAATGCCATGGGAGCTAGCTTTGCCTTCATCGCAGCAGACATGGCCTTGGCAGGTATCGAATCTAAAATTCCTGTGGATGAAGTTATCGATGCCATGTACCAAGTAGGAGCAAGCATGCCAACTGCCTTTCGTGAAACAGCTGAAGGTGGACTCGCTTCCACCCCTACTGGTCGTCGCCTCCAAAAAGAAATTTTCGGAGAATAAGCTTATCAAATAGGAGAAATCATGACCTCTATCTCAGCTATCTTTTTCGACCTGGATGGAACCCTCGTTGATAGTTCTATCGGGATTCACAATGCCTTTACCCATACCTTTAAGGAGCTGGGAGTGCCTAGCCCTGATACCAAAACTATTCGTGGTTTTATGGGACCGCCCCTCGAAAGTAGTTTTGCGACCTGCCTGCCCAAAGAACAAATCGCTGAGGCTGTACAGATATACCGTTCTTACTACAAGGCAAAAGGCATCTATGAAGCTCAACTATTTCCTCAGATTGTAGACTTGCTTGAGGAGCTATCAAGCAGTTATCCACTCTACATCACCACGACAAAAAATACTCCAACCGCTCAAGACATGGCTAAAAATTTGGGAATCTATCATTTCTTTGATGGCATTTATGGTTCCAGCCCTGAAGCACCTCATAAGGCAGATGTCATTCGCCAAGCCTTGCAGACACATCAACTAAGCCCTGAACAAGCCATCATCATCGGAGATACCAAGTTTGATATGCTTGGAGCTCAAGAAACAGGCATTCAGAAGTTGGCCGTCACTTGGGGATTTGGAGAACAAGCAGATCTACTAAACTATCATCCTGATTATATCACCCACAAACCCTTAGAAGTTTTGGGGTATTTTCAATAACATAGACTGAGCGACAGCCCCATTTCAGAAGAAAATGAAGCAAGTTTCTACATAACAAAACGCATATTACCAAGGTTTCAAGTCCTGATAATATGCGCTTTTCTTTTTTTATTCAACGTGGGTAGTTTGATTGGCAAAGGCGATAATAGCTTGCTTCAACTCATCTCCACTAAGAGTTCGAAACTCCTCAATTTTTTGATCGATGGCTTCTAGAGGCATAACATTAACCTTACCAACAAAAATCTTATCCATAACCTGGTTATCAACCAATTCAGTCGAAACCAAGAGTTCTTCGTAGAGTTTTTCACCTGGGCGGATTCCAACTTCAACGATTGGAATTTCGCTTTCGGTGTGCCCACTTAGAAGGACCATTTTCTTGGCCAAATCATAAATCTTGACTGGTTTGCCCATATCAAGGATAAAGACTTCCCCATCTTTGGCATAGGCACCAGCATGGATAACCAAACGGCTAGCTTCTGGAATGGTCATAAAGTAACGGGTCATGCGGAAGTCTGTCACCGTTACAGGACCACCTTCAGCAATCTGACGTTCAAAGACTGGAATCACACTGCCACGGCTACCAAGAACATTCCCAAACCGAACTGCACAGTAGGTAGATTGGCTACGTTGGTTAAAGCCAGTGACAATCAACTCAGCCACGCGCTTGGTTGCTCCCATAACATTTGGTGGATTAACCGCCTTATCTGTCGAAATCATAACCATCTTAGGTACTTTAGCTTCATCAACAGCCTTAGCAACATTGTAGGTTCCACGGATATTGTTTTTGAAGGCTTCTTTTGGATTGCGCTCCATCATAGGAACATGCTTGTGAGCAGCCGCATGATAAACAATAGCTGGCTTGTACTGCTCAAAGACTTGCAACAAACGGTCATAGTCTTGAATGTCTGCGATAACTGGCACATAATCAATCCCTTGGAACTTACGAATCAGCTCATGATAAACAAGGTAGATTGAGTTTTCCCCATGACCGAGCAAGACGATGCGTTCAGGATTGAAGCGACTAACTTGGCGACAGATTTCAGAACCGATTGAACCACCAGCCCCTGTGACTAATATGGTCTTACCTGTCAGTTCTGCGCCCAGACGCGATTCGTCAAGACGAATTTCCTGACGGCCCAAAAGGTCTATGATATCAATTTTTTGGAACCCAGTACCTGCTTGGTGAAGTCCTTGAACAACAGTTTCAACATTAGGCATCTTGTAACATTTGACATCCAGCTTATTACACATCTGCAAGATACGCTCATATTCTGACGGATCAAGTGACGGAATCGCAACGATAACACGCTCGATTTGATGGCGTTTGGCTAATTCAGGCAGATCATCATATGAACCCAAAACAGGGATTCCACCAAGTTTTTGGCCCTTTTTCTTAGCATCCTTGTCCAAAATACCGACAAGTTCTAATTCACTAGTTGGATGTTGGTAACTATCCATAAAGAGAGCTCCACCATCACCGGCACCAATCAAGAAAGTACGGCGGTGTTCTCCATCACCACTTCCTTTTTTGCGTCTGGAGTAGATTAACTGCCAAGTAATCCGTGGCAATAAAATCAAGAAGGTACTCAACAAGATAAAGAGAATGATGAAACGGATGGAGAAGAGTGGCAAGAAGGCATAGCAGATACTATATGACAAGATACTGCTAGCAGTCACACCAAAAAAGATTTTCATGAAATCCGTAATCTTGCTGTAGCGACTAATACTAGCATTCAACCCCCAAAATGCAATCATCAATTGATAAAACAGGAAGGCCAAACTCGTATAGATAATGTAGTCAACAGGTGCTGGGTTAATCAAGCCGTAGAATAAAATATAAGATACAATGATGGAAACCACCATACTCAAAATATCAAATATTCCCCAGAAAACCTGTTTTTGTTGTTTATTTAAAATTTCCACCAGATCAATCACATAATCTGTGAGTTTTTTATTCATAGAAATTTACTCCTCCTTAAAAGAGCCGGATGATTATACTCAATGAAAATCAAAGAGCAAACTAGGAAACTAGCCGCAGGTTGCTCAAAACACTGTTTTGAGGTTGCAGATAGAGCTGACGAAGTCAGTAACATATGACTACGGCAAGGCGACGTTGACGCGGTTTGAAGAGATTTTCGAAGAGCATTATATTGTTATTATAACACTTTTTATCCAGTTTACGATTTGCTACAATCTTTTACTTGCTTTTTCGTAACAGTTTCATAAAAATAAACTGTCTGACAAATCCTGGACAAAGGGCAACAACCATCTGAATGGCAACACTCTTGGCATACTCCATGTAAGAAATTTGCCCTCTCTTCAGCATGCGCTGACGAGCTTGACGATAGAGTTTGAAGTAACGCAGTCCCCCACGACGCTCAAACATCCCTGCTCCGACACGAACCTGACACAAGATTTGATCCAGATTTCCAGTCTTAGCTCCTGCAGCAATCATATTGAGCCATAGGAGGTCATCCTCCATATAAAGGCCATCCTCATAGTTGCCTGCCTTGAGAACCATGTCCTTCTTGAACATGACAGTCATGTGGTTAAAGGCACTTCTCATCCTTTGATAAGCTACAATATCTGCATGCTGGGTTGGAACACGACGGTAAGAAACGATCTCATCAGGATTGTCAATAAACTCTGCAATATGTCCACCTAATAGGTCGAGCTTGTCCTTCTCCATTAGCTGAACCTGTTTCTCAAAACGGTCTGGAACAGCTATATCATCGGTATCCATACGGGCAATAATATCATACTGACACTGCAAAACACCCTGTCGAAGAGCCAGACCCAAACCTTGATTCTGCTCAAGAGGATAGCGTTTCACTGGAATATCAGACTCAGCTTCAAGCTGGTCTAATACCTGATAGAGCTCAGGTGTCAAAGGCCCATCCTCAACCAGAACTAATTCGCTCGGTTTCAGGGTCTGATTTTGAACACTCTCAATAGCATCCTTTAAAAATGTCGGATTTTCCTTGATATAGACCGACATCAATACGCTGATTTTTTGCTTTTCAGACACAGTTTTTCTCCAATGTATAGATTTCCTTCCACTATTTTATCATAATTTTCAAGACTTTCCCATTTTTATCTTGAAAGCCAGAAACCTTACTTGACATTATAGGGAAAAAGCCTTAAAATAAGCTGTTATTAAAATCAGCTAGAAGAGGTATTATATGAAAAAGCAATCACTCTTTTTTGTTCCAGGTATTATCCTAATTGGTGTTTCCTTGCGGACTCCTTTTACTGTTTTACCCATTATTTTGGGTGATATTTCGCAAGGGCTGGGAGTAGAAGTTAGTTCGCTTGGTGTCTTGACCAGCCTTCCTCTCCTCATGTTTACCCTCTTCTCGCTCTTTTCTACCCGACTGGCTCAGAAAATTGGCTTGGAGCATCTCTTCACCTATAGCCTTTTCTTCTTAACCATTGGCTCTCTCATTCGACTAATCAATCTGCCCTTGCTCTATCTAGGAACCTTGATGGTTGGGGCAAGTATCGCAGTCATCAATGTGCTGCTTCCTAGTCTCATCCAAGCCAATCAACCAAAGAAGATTGGTTTTCTGACCACCTTATATGTAACTTCTATGGGAATTGCGACGGCTCTGGCTTCCTATCTGGCTGTACCTATTACACAAGCCAGTTCTTGGAAAGGGCTTATCATCCTCCTCACCCTGCTCTGTCTAGCAACTTTTTTGGTCTGGCTCCCAAATCACCGCTATAATCACAGACTGGCTCCACAAACCAAACAAAAAAGTAAAGCAAAGGTTATGCGTAATAAACAGGTCTGGGCAGTTATTGTCTTTGCAGGTTTTCAATCCTTGCTCTTTTACACTGCTATGACCTGGCTACCTACCATGGCCATCCATGCAGGCCTATCTAGTCACGAAGCGGGCTTGCTTACCTCTATCTTCTCTCTGATTAGTATTCCTTTTTCAATGACCATCCCCAGCCTGACAACCAGCTTGTCAACTCGCAACCGTCAGCTCATGCTCACTCTGGTTTCACTAGCTGGCGTGGTCGGCATTTCCATGCTCTTTTTCCCAGTCGGTAATTTCTTTTACTGGCTTGTCAGCCATCTCCTCATCGGAACCGCCACAAGCGCCCTCTTTCCTTATCTCATGGTCAACTTTTCACTTAAGACAAGCGCTCCTGAAAAGACAGCCCAATTGTCTGGCCTTTCTCAAACAGGAGGCTATATCCTAGCAGCCTTTGGGCCAACCCTCTTTGGTTACAGTTTTGACCTGTTCCACTCTTGGGTGCCAGCTGTAGCTGCCCTCTTGCTTGTCGATATCCTGATGACTGTGGCCCTCTTTACAGTGGACAGAGCCGATAAAATCCTCTAAACTTCTAGTTTTGCCTAGGAGTTTTTTATATATAAAAATTTTACACATTTCTCTTGACAGGGCTTTCTTTTAGATGTACAATGTATGTGTAGAAAAATTATATATAAAAATCTTACACATTAGAAAAGGAGGTTTCCCATGTACTTTCCAACATCCTCTGCCTTGATTGAATTTCTCATCTTGGCCGTACTGGAGAAAGGGGATTCTTATGGTTATGAGATTAGCCAGACCATTAAGCTGATCGCTAATATCAAAGAATCTACACTCTATCCTATCCTAAAAAAATTGGAAGGCAATAGCTTTCTGACAACCTATTCTAGAGAGTTCCAAGGTCGCATGCGCAAATACTACTCCTTGACAAATGGTGGTATAGAACAGCTCGT
Source organism: uncultured Streptococcus sp. (assembly GCA_963522395.1). Classification (GTDB taxonomy): domain Bacteria; phylum Bacillota; class Bacilli; order Lactobacillales; family Streptococcaceae; genus Streptococcus. The sequence goes on along the minus strand of CAUQZY010000018.1, from coordinate 3,527 downwards.
GACCCTAAAAGATGAATGGGCACTCTATACAGACACCATCAATGGCATCATAGAAGGGAGTATCCGCCATGACAAGAACTGAATACCTGACTCAGCTAGAACTCTATCTCAAAAAACTGCCTCAGGCTGACCAAATTGAAGCCATGGACTATTTCAGGGAACTCTTTGACGATGCTGGAGTCGAGGGAGAAGAAGAACTCATCGCTAGCTTGGGAACTCCTAAGGAAGCAGCTCACGAAGTCCTCTCTAATCTTCTCGATAAAAAAATCAATGAGGCACCCGCTCAAAAGAATAACCGACAAATTTTGCATATCGCCTTGTTAGCTCTCCTTGCAGCCCCCATCGGTATTCCTCTGGGAATCGCCATCCTCGTGTCCCTGTTCGCAATCCTTGTGGCAGCCTTGACTGTCATTCTAGCTTTCTTTGCGGTTTCCATACTTGGTATCATCGGCGGATTCCTATTTTTAGTTGAAAGTTTCACTGTCCTAGCCCAAGCCAAATCAGCCTTTATCTTGATTTTTGGTTCTGGTTTACTGGCTATCGGTGCTTCTTCACTAGTCTTACTAGGTATTTCCTATGTAGCCCGCTTCTTCGGCCTACTCATTGTTCGCCTGGTGCAATTTGTTCTCAAAAAAGGAAAGAGAGGTGACCAGCATGCGTAAATTTACAAAAGGATTTCTCATTTTTGGTGTGGTGACTACCATTATCGGCTTTATCCTGCTTTTTGTAGGCATCCAATCTGACGGGATTAAGAGTTTGCTTGCCATGTCCAAGGAGCCTGTCTATGATAGTCGGATGGAAGAGTTGACCTTTGGCAAGGAAGTCGAAAACCTAGAGATTACGCTCCACCAACACGCGCTGACCATCACAGACTCTTTCGATGATCAAATCCACATTTCTTATCATCCATCTATTTCTGCTAACCATGATCTTGTCACAAATCAAAACAACAAAACTCTAAGCCTCACTGATAAGAAACTGTCTGAAAGTCCGTTTCTCTCTTCTGGAATTGGCGGGATTCTCCATATCGCAAGCAGCTACTCTAGTCGTTTTGATGAAGTTATTCTCCAATTACCAAAAGGAAGAAGCCTAAAAGGAATCAACATCTCAGCCAATCGCAGACAAACCACCATCATAAATGCTAGTCTTGAAAATGCAACTCTCAATACAAATGGCTATCTCCTCCGAATTGAAGGAAGTCGTATCAAAAACAGTAAACTCACAACACCAAATATCATCAATATCTTTAGCACAGAACTGACAGATAGTCAGCTAGAGTCAACAGAAAATCACTTCCACGCTGAAAAAATCCAAGTACACGGTAAGGTGGAATTGATGGCGAAAACAGACCTACAACTGCTACTTTCCGAAGAAGAAAAACAAAGAATCAACTTAGATCTTTCAACAAAACATGGTTCTATTCTTCATTTTTTAAGAGAAGGAAGACGTTCGTTTAAAAACAAAGAAAACAAAGATGAACGATTAAGCAATCCTTATAAAACAGAAAAAGCAGATGCAAAAGATCAACTCATGGCAAGAGCAGAACAGGATATCTATCTACTCAAATCAGAGGAACACGAGTCTTCTTCTAGAAATCGTTGACAAAAGCGCTTACATCTGCTACTATGGAAGCATATTTATCTAACTAAAAAGGAGGTTCTACCATGAAACAAGAATGGTTTGAAAGTAATGATTTTGTAAAAACAACAAGCAAGAACAAGCCTGATGAACAGTCCCAAAATGTTGCAGACAAGGCTGAAGAAAGGATAGCTGATCTCGATATGCCAATTGAAAAAAATACTCAGTTAGAAGAGGAAGTCTCTCAAGCTGAAGTTGAACTGGAAAGCCAGCAAGAAGAGAAAATTGAAACGCCTGAAAACGGTGAAGCGAGAACAGAAATAGAAGAAAAGAAAGCATTAGATTCTACGGAGGAAGAGCAAGACCTTTCTAAAGAAACAGAAAAAGTCACTATAGCTGAAGAGAGTCAAGAAGCACTTCCTCAGCAAAAACCAACCACGAAAGAGCCCCTTCTTATCAGCCAATCCTTAGAAAGTCCCTATATCCCCGACCAAGCTCCAAAATCTAGGGATAAATGGAAAGAGCAAGCGCTTGATTTTTGGTCTTGGCTAGTGGAAGCAATCAAATCTCCTACGAGTAATCTTGAAACAAGTAGCACACACAGTTACACAGCCTTTCTCTTGCTCATTCTGTTTTCTGCATCTTCCTTTTTCTTTAGTATCTACCACATCAAACATGCTTACTATGGACATATAGCAACTATGCATAATCACTTCCCTGAACAATTTGCTTCATTAAATCTCTTTTCGATTATCTCTATCCTAGTAGCAACAACACTCTTCTTCTTTTCATTCCTCTTGGGTAGTTTCGTTGTGAGACGATTTATCCACCAGGAAAAGGACTGGACGCTAGAAAAGGTTCTCCAACAATATAGTCAACTCTTGGCAATTCCAATCTTCCTCACTGCTATTGCTAGTTTCTTTGCCTTCTTTGATAGCCTGCGATTTACAGCCCTCTTGTGTGTGATTAGCATTGGAATCATTCTGCTTGCTAGTCTCCATATCATTACAAGACCAAGTCAAGCAAGTGAAACCGACTCCTTCTATCAATTATTCTTGTCTGTCCTTGTGAACGGAGTCATTATCCTCCTCTTCTTTGTAGCTGAAGTGGCACTGATTGGGGATTATCTTCGTATCTTGGCCTTTCTTTAAACTTCAATCCTGTCATCTATGGCAGGATTTTTTCTATGTCAAAAAGCAAGTCGATTGACCTGCTTCTGCTTTACTTTTCTTGTACTAATGCTTTAAAATCTTGTCTTAGGATGGGTTGCACTTCTAATTGATTGGCATCTAGTTGGTGGTAAGATGCTGATGGTAGTGACTCTAGGAATTTTGCATAGTCCAAGCGGGCAATGGCTTCATAGTCTTCTGGTTTAGAGCCGTCTCCTGTGATTTGAACCAAGTCAATCTCCCACTGCACTTCCTTATCCACCAATTGCTCAATATAGGCTGCAGGAACAAATGGTTCTATCGGTAAAACAGTCTTGACGCCTTGAGCTAGATGGTAAACACCGTGCACTTGGCCTTCTCCATCCTGATAGAAGGAAACTCTTGCAAAATAGGCATCGGTCTCTTGAACCGCACGTACACGTGCTTCAAACTGAGCCAAGCCATCTGCCTCTAAAAAGCTTTTCAAATCCTCATGACTAAAGAAAACAGGATTAAAAATTCCTTGGAAAATCGTAAAACGAGCTGCATTATCTGTCAGATGAGCTTGAATACCTGCTTGGAAATAAGCTTCAAAGTCAAAACCATCGAGCCCCTCAACCTCAGTTCCTGTGTAAGCAAGCAGAGCATCTAAAAATGATTTGATAATCTCCCAGTCTGTCTTCGTTAGTAGGTCAGAAAGATCGACACGGTAAGCCTTTTGACCATCAGCATAACTGACTTTAAAAAGAAATTGTGATTGCCCCACTATCGCACACTCGATATACTCGAGACGATTAAGAG
>CAUQZY010000017.1:0-28658 GCA_963522395.1 uncultured Streptococcus sp. | reverse complement strand
GGTATTTCACGTAGTAAGCATGTTCCCAAACGTCCAAGCCCAAGATTGGTTTTTTGCCTTCTGAGATTGGTGTGTCTTGGTTTGCTGTTGAAGTCACTTCAAGTTTCCCTTCTTTGTTGACAACCAGCCATGCCCATCCAGAACCGAATCGAGTTGTTGCTGCTGCAGTGAAGGCTGCTTGGAATTCTTCAAATGAACCAAATGTTGCATCGATTGCTGCTGCAAGTTCTGCTGAAGGAGCTGTTTTTTCAGGAGTCATCAATTCCCAGAAAAGAGCGTGGTTCAAGTGTCCACCACCATTGTTGATAAGTGCTTGACGGATATCAGCTGGGATAGATTCTACATCAGCAAGCAAGGCTTCAAGGTCTTCACCGATTTCAGGGTGTTTTTCAAGAGCTGCATTAGCATTGTTGACATAAGTTTGATGGTGTTTGTCATGGTGCAAGTGCATTGTTTCCGCATCGATGTATGGTTCCAAAGCGTCGTATGCATATGGAAGATCTGGTAAGATAATAGCCATCTGTAATACCTCTTTTTCTTTCTATATGAAAATGATAACGCAAACATTCACTTTTTTCAAGTTTTTTGCTTATAGATAAGGAAATCAGTGACATACTTTCTAATAATACTCTTCTAAAATCTCTTCAAACTGCGTCAACGTCGCCTTGCCGTAGGTATAGTTACTGACTTCGTCAGTTTCATCCGCAACCTCAAAAACATGTTTTGAGCTGACTTCGTCAGTCTTATCTACAACCTCAAAGCAGTGCTTTGAGCAACCTGCGGCTAGTTTCCTAGTTTGCTCTTTGATTTTCATTGAGTATAAAATAAGCAAATCAGCAAGAAACCCACGACAAGATAATCTTGACGCGGGTTGTAGTTTCAAAAAAATATCAATTGACCTGACTAGCAATCTGTAGGAGTGCCTTTTCAAAAAGGAAACTCTTTTCATAAAGACCTGTCTTAATCTGATAGTCTGTCTCAATCAAATAAGAAATAGCTTGTTTCAAAAAACTCAAGGAAAGTCCTCGCGCATCTCTCAGCGCAAACTTGATTTGATAGGGATTAGGATTGCGTCCGAGATAACTACCTAAACTACTTGCAATCTGCGATTCTGTTTGCCCAGACTCCGACAAAATTTTCACCTGAGTAAAAGTCCGAAATTGTCCTAGCATGACTGCAATCAGTTTAATTTCATCTTCACCTTGCAAGGTCAAGTCTCTAACCAAATCACGCGCCTGGTCCATCTTTTTAGTCAGAATAAACTGAGTTAAGTCAAAGATATTGTCCTGCAAGGTCTTGGGAATTGCGTTAACAATATCCTCTTCCTCGATAACAGAATCTTCCTTATAGGACTGTAAAAAGAGGAGATTTTTCTGGATTTCGCTAAATTGAAAACCCGACTTGATGAGAAGATTTTCAAAAGAACGATTGGCAAACTGCAGACCTTGTTTCTGACTCCACTTTTGGAAATACTGGCGCAATTCTTGTTCTTTGGATTCTACTGCATCAAAAACCTTGGCATCACGCTTAAGTAATTTAACCAACCGTCTTTTACTATCCAGCTTTCCTTCTGCAAAGATTAACAACTTGGTTGTTGGTGAAGGATTATCAAGGTATTCCTCAAATGACTTGAGCTCATCATCTGTCAAAAAGCGTTTCTTGGCTGTTGTGATATCGACAAAATGGTCTAGTATCACGATTTTCTCATCCGCAAAGAAAGGAAGGCTGACTAACTCCAGTTCCACATCCTTGTATACTACTTCTTTCATATCAAAGTAGGCAAAGTTGAGATCAGCAGAATCATAGCCAATCTGTTTCAACACTTGACTCTTCATAACTTCAAACTGACCCTGGTCTGTCCCTGTAAAAAGACTCAGGCTCGATAAATTTGATAAAGTCAACTTCTGACTTTCTTCAATGGCTAGCATCTTCTCTCCTTTCTTCTGATTTTTTAATGAATTTAATCTATATAGCGCAATTTCCCACGGAAATCTTCTAGGCTCTCGTACCCTTTTTCAGCCATGATTGCTTTCAGTTCATTGGTAATGCGTTCAAAAGCTCCAACACCTTCTTTATGAAGAGTTGTTCCTACCTGCACCATACTTGCTCCACAGAGGATGTGTTCAAAGGCATCACGACCAGTCAACACGCCACCTGTTCCGATGATTTGTATTTGAGGGTTTAAGCGTTGATAAAAGGCATGAACATTGGCTAGTGCAGTCGGTTTGATATATTCTCCACCAATGCCACCGAAACCATTTTTAGGACGAATAACTACAGACTCATCTTCTATATAAAGGCCGTTTCCGATAGAGTTGACACAGTTGATAAACTTGAGCGGATACTTGTTGAAAATAGCTGCCGCTTGGTCAAAGTGAACAATGTCAAAATATGGTGGCAATTTAATTCCAAGAGGTTTGGTGAAGTAGGCAAACACCTCTGCCAAAATCCGGTCTGTTGTCTCAAAATCATAGGCAATCTGAGGTTTACCTGGAACATTTGGACAGGAAAGGTTTAGCTCAGTCAGACCACGAAAATCACTCTCTTGGACTTTTTTCAAGATAGTATGGGTTTCTTCTGGAGACATGCCGACTAGAGATAAGAAGAAAGTTCGGTTTGGCTCTTTTTCCTGTAAATCCAAAAGGTAGTCCAAATAGTAGTCTAAACCATTATTCGGTAAGCCCATAGAGTTGATAGAACCAAGTGGAACATCCTGATAGCGTGGCTCAGGATTTCCCTGACGAAAGTCCAAGGTCGCTGTCTTGGTCACAAAAGTTCCTGCCGCTGAGTTTTTAACCCCTTCTAACTCCGCTATCGTCATACAAGCCACACCTGCTGCATTCATCAAGCAATTGTCAAACTCAAAACCAGCAATTTGTGTTTTCGTTGATACCATGATTCTGATCCTCCGGATTCCATTTATTTCTAATATTATACCATATTTTCAGCTTTTCTCTTTGAGAAACTAATTTCTATCTAAAACGTTCGGTTTTATAAATTGAAAGAATTTTTAGAAAATTTCTGTTTTTTTCTTTACACTCAAAAAAAATTCTGCTATAATGACTCACGTAATAAAATATAACAACAAAAGGAGAACGATATGACATCTGCTAAAGAATATATCCAAAGCGTGTTTGAAACTGTAAAAGCTCGTAACGGGCACGAGGCTGAATTCCTCCAAGCTGTTGAAGAATTTTTCAACACTTTGGAACCTGTATTTGAAAAACACCCTGAGTATATCGAAGAAAATATCTTGGCACGTATTACTGAGCCTGAGCGCGTGATTTCTTTCCGTGTTCCTTGGGTTGACCGTGATGGAAAAGTTCAAGTAAACCGTGGTTACCGTGTTCAATTCAACTCAGCTGTTGGACCATACAAAGGCGGACTTCGTTTCCACCCAACTGTAAACCAAGGGATTTTGAAATTCCTCGGATTTGAACAAATCTTCAAAAACGTCTTGACTGGACTTCCTATCGGTGGAGGTAAAGGTGGATCAGACTTCGATCCTAAAGGTAAAACAGATGCTGAAGTGATGCGCTTCTGCCAAAGCTTCATGACTGAATTGCAAAAACACATCGGACCATCACTTGACGTACCTGCTGGTGATATCGGTGTAGGTGGACGCGAAATTGGTTACCTTTACGGTCAATACAAACGTCTTAACCAATTTGATGCTGGTGTCTTGACTGGTAAACCTCTTGGATTTGGTGGTAGCTTGATTCGTCCAGAAGCAACTGGTTACGGTTTGGTTTACTACACTGAAGAAATGCTCAAAGCTAACGGCAACAGCTTTGCTGGTAAGAAAGTCGTTATTTCAGGTTCTGGTAACGTTGCTCAATATGCTCTTCAAAAAGCAACTGAACTTGGTGCAACTGTTATCTCTGTATCTGACTCAAATGGTTATGTCATCGATGAAAATGGTATCGACTTCGATCTTTTGGTTGATGTTAAAGAAAAACGTCGCGCTCGTTTGACTGAGTATGCAGCTGAGAAAGCAACTGCTACTTATCATGAAGGTTCTGTATGGACTTACGCTGGAAACTATGACATCGCTCTTCCATGTGCGACTCAAAACGAAATCAACGGTGAAGCAGCTAAACGTTTGGTTGCTCAAGGCGTTATCTGCGTATCTGAAGGTGCCAACATGCCAAGCGACCTTGATGCCATCAAAGTTTACAAAGAAAATGGTATCTTCTACGGACCTGCCAAAGCTGCCAACGCTGGTGGTGTAGCCGTTTCAGCCCTTGAAATGAGCCAAAATAGTCTTCGCCTCTCATGGACTCGTGAAGAAGTTGATGGACGTCTCAAAGACATCATGACAAACATCTTCAACACAGCTAAAACAACTTCAGAAACATATGGTCTTGATAAAGACTACCTTGCAGGAGCTAACATTGCTGCCTTTGAAAATGTAGCAAACGCTATGATTGCACAAGGTATTGTTTAAGATTTATTTGCTCAATCCTCAATCACTACGATTGGGGATTTTTAAGTTGAGTTAAACGGTTGGGAAATTACTTACTCGCCCCCTTTTTTGCCCCTTTTTAAACAAAATGAAAAACCGCTACTCCTAAGAATAGCGGTTTAATCATGTTTTTAAGCTACTAATGTAGTTGCTCTCTACTTTAGATGAGTTTCTTGTTTTACATAATGAAGATTATACTAATACTGAATTATTCGCTAATTTGGTTCAATATATTCGTAAGCAATATTCATCACAAAACATCAAAAATATAGCTGCTCTACTTTCTGACTCATCACATTACACTTTAAATTCTTTCGAGAAAACAATGATAAAATCCATTCTACATACAATGGATTCCAGCATTATTCCATCAAATAAAGAATTACTTCAATTGACAGATTATCTCTTTAAAGTTGAAAAATGGGGTTACTATGAAATCACTTTATTAGGTAACTGTGTACGAACAATAAACTACAACTCCTACTTCCTATTAACAAAGGAAATGTTGAACAATTACATCTACTCTTCATTGAATAAAACAAATAAGCGAATTGTCACTCAATTGGCCATCAATTGTCTAATTCTGAGCGTAGATAAGGAAGAATTTTCAAACTGTACTTATCTAATCACCGAAATAAAAGCATTATTAGATAATGAATTAAACTTTTATGAACAGACAGTTTTTCTCTATGCAACTGGTTACTTTGAATTTAAGCGTCATTCAGATAGCGGAATTGAAAAAATGAAACAGGCCATACAAGTCCTTGATATTTTAGGAGAAGACAAGTTAAAATTACACTATACTAGCCATTTCTATAAACTGGAAAACAAAGAATAGATGAAATGATTCTCTATCTTTTAACGAATTAGTCGTAAATACTATTATTCTAGTAAGGCGCGTGAAATTTTAGGACTGTAAATTTATTGGTATTAATAATTTTTACAAACGAATCCAGTCTTCTAGCTATCTCCTCATATTCATTAATTTCATTACCAAGTTCCTGTTGTAATTTTAAAATATCTGTATTGAGTTGATTTAACGTTATTGATTCCGTCATGTTCATTTGGGCAAAATCATACTTAGCTAATTTTCTAGTCTCATGATCTTCACTCTTCAAATTGATAAGCACTTTCGCCATCTTATTTAAGGTGGCGATTTTTTCTTGGGTTTCTTCTAGGGTAAACAACACATTTTTCTGTTTTAACTCGATGGTTAGATTCAACTCTTTAGCTTTTACATGCAACTCTTCTAGTGAATGAACATACTTTAATAAAAATACTAAACGACTTTCAATCTCTTGTTTGGCAAAATGTGTTCGAAAAAGGTCTTCATCATATAAGTCTCGCTTACTAAGTTGGCGACCACGAATAGGTTTTGTCATTGCTCTATCTGTCATCATAAAACGACTATGTTTCCGACTAAAATCAATATGAACATGTAACTGATTTGCTTTTTCTAAAAAATCATCAAACGATTTAGATTGCTGCTTCAAAAAATAGAGACGTTGTTTCAATTCAAACTTATGACTAGATTCCCTATATTTTTTATAATCACGATAAGAATAACACTTCTCAATAATTTTTGCACCAGCTATTTTTGAAATACGGTCAGAAATCATACGAAAATTTCTTTCTATAGCATACTTCCATATCAATTTTTTATCTGAATTACGATCTATAGCATTGATTAAGATGTGATTATGAATATGATTTTTGTCTGTGTGAGTTGCCACGATGAAACGAAAACGTCCTCCTGTTAATTCCATCATAGTCTCATAACCAATGCGATTAATTTCTTCAGGTGTCATATTATCTTCAGGAGAAAATGATTGAATGAGGTCATGAGCATGAATAATTTGTTGGTGTTTTTCTTGTCGGTCGTTTCTGAATTCATACAACTTGTCATTATTGATGAAGTTGACATTGTACATCTCTACCATTTCTGCATTACTAGGGAAGTCCAAGTAATTGCCCATGCCAAAATCAGATACCAATGTAAAATTTTTTGTTTTACTTGGATTCAAAATATATTTGATTAATTTACTACGATAATTTTTTCCATGTATCGCAAAGTGTTTAGTGACTACCATAGAACTCCCTCAGTCTATTCACTTCAACTTGAAAATCTTTCTCTACTCCAGTAATTAACTTACTAATTCCCTTACTCAATTCTTGTAATTGTTCCTGAGAAATCAGATGGCTCTGATTGATAGCGAGCGCAATTTGATTAATATTATTTCCAATCCGTCTCAATTCAAACACTAACTGTTCATAGGTATCCGTGTTAATTGTGACAAAAGCCATATTGGGATTAAGTAACACTTTTCTGGCGTAGACTGAGAAATTTTGACAGTGACTCTTAGTAATACGATCATTTAATTGATTCAATTCTGAATCAGTTAGAAATACTTTTTTTAGATTAGTACGATAACGATAAACCATAGCAGTCTCCTATCCCATATATTTTTCACGGAACTCGCGACTGAGTGGCTGAGCTTGATTGACTTCTACAATTAATTCTTGAACACAAGTCAATAAGATTGAGACGTGCTTTTGAGTCACTTGATGATTCTCTCTTGCAGTAATCAAAACCTCATGCACATCTCGACTAATCTGTTCTAACTTTTGATAGTTCCAAAGAGATAACCAACTTTCAAAAATTCTATCCTGATAATTCTTTTTCAATAAATTCTGACGAAGAAATTCTGAGAAACTATCCATTTTTTGTTTCCTCATCATTTCTTTTATCTGTCTTTCTTCTTGTCTAGTGATTCTAAATTGCTTTCGGATTGACTTAATTTCTTGTCCCATTCTGATATCCCTTCAACATTCTATTTGTCTGACAGTGTAAGTCTACCTCACATTGTCAGTACGCTTCCTAAAGACCTCACTTGCTTTTTGTTCGGTCTTTGCGAGCTCAGATATTGTGTCCACAATATCCCAAAAATCATATCGCCTGCCATTTCAAACCTCACTGTTAAAAAAACAAACGATATGAAAATGTGGTGGCACGCCCCCAAACCCCCAGAGCAAAATCTTAGTTAGATTTTTTAAAGTTGAAAAAAGTATAGCTGAAGAAACTTGTAGAAGTTATCACAAAAAAATCTTGAACTTCATGTTGAAATTCAAGACTTGTATTTTCATCTAAGAATTATTTGCTCTCTCAAACAATCTATCTCTCATAGAGAGTTCCAAAATAATAATTTTATTCTGTTCCTCCAATGACATCCCAGAGGATACTAACTTTTCTTTTAAGATTGCTGAAATATATTGTATTTGATTATTCTCCACTTCATCAACTAAAGCCCTAATATCGTCACCTTCAATACTCTCGAGAACATCATGAACAATAAATTTAGGAGTTGCTTTATTAATTTTTCTAGCAAAAAGTTGATAAGCAATATCGTATGCAGCGATAAGGGATTTTCTAGTCCCTGTACTTGTACCTTCAGATAGTTGGCCAATTGAAACTGGAAATTCATCTGTCTTGGGATTATAAAGCAAGACAGGTTGTTCTTTATTTATTCGACCTGCAACGCTCTTAAAATAACTATTAAAAATATCCATTTTTTTCTGATATTCTGCTTCATTATTTTTAACAATCATCTCTAGTTTAGAAAGTCTTTTTTCTAAAGTATTTTTTTGCTCCTCAATGTCACCTAAACTAGTAATTGTTGATTCATTTTTTACTTTTTTTATTTTTAACTCATCTAGTTGATTTAACTTATCATAATATAAATCTACTTTGTTTTCTTCAACTAAAGATATAAATTCTGAATTTTCTTCGGTCAATTTCGTCAATAAATTCTCTTTATCTTCCTTCTCCATTATCAATTCTTGCATTCTATCATTAAAATAAGACAATTTATTTCTACTCAATTGGGAATTAAATTCAACTAAATCCAGAAAAGTTTTAGTAATACTAGGTAACAATTCTGAAATCTCTTGAAAAAAGTCATTTGCCAGTTCTTGATTTACTATTCTTTGGGATTTCTCCTCAGCCTCTTTGATATATTTTTGTAACTGTAAAATGTCAAAATCAATTTTACTTAATTGTAGACTTATCTCCTCGTATTTTTTTCTAATATCGTTGATATGAATTCTATTTTTCTCAAATGCTTTTTTATCTACTAAATCATTTATTTCTTTTTCTAACCGGTCAATTTCTTTCTCAATTGCAACATTGATTTGTTTTATTTTTACTATATCATCTACAGTATTTACTTTTTTATAATTATTTTCCTTACTTTTTATATTTTTTAATTCCTGTTTTAATTCACCAAACTCTAAATCATTTTCAGGATCTGAAATATCGAACAAATAATTATATACAGCGCGATATTCCGAAATATTTGAAAAATTATCTAATACTTTTAAAAATTGAGTATTATCCTTAGTCATTAAAATCCGTACAAATGACTTTATCGCACTTCTAAAACTTGGCTTTTGAGAGCGGTTTTCAAACAATAATCTATTTAAATATTTGTTAACTTCATCATATGAAGTTTGCTCTCCATTAATATACCGCTTACCTCTATTAAATAACTCTGTCTTTATAGAAACTTCTTTAGAAGGATGATTAAAATCATCAATTAACACCAAATTAGTATATACTTTTTGATTTTCAATAAACAATTTTAATTGTTTATTAACACTCTGTGTTTCATAATCTTTAAAAATGGCATCTTTACTTTTTGCACCTAAACTTAAATCAAGTAATTTTAAGCATGTTGTTTTTCCCACTTTATTATGCTTATCAGACTTCTCCGAATCTACTATAAAATTAATACCATTTTTAAATTCTATTTTTCTTAATACAACATCAGTATTTTTACTGATAATACTCAAACTTTTAATGAACACTCTCAATATCTCCTTCATTATTAACTCTTATTTTATCTAATAGAAAAAGAAAATCTAGTGCTAGGATAAAAAAATCATAATTTAGTTCATCTCCAATTTCTTTTTGAAGTTCTATATAAAGACTTTCTATATTGACAATTCTCTTTAAAATCAAGCCATGTACAATAGCTGAGAGATAAAAAATAGTCTTTTTAGGTTCAGCATTTTTATCAAGTAGTAACATTATTATCCCCCATATAAATATTTGGATTCAATAATATCTGACACTCCATGACTCCATATTGAAGAAGTGCAATAATAAATTTATCCAATTCTAGATCATCAATTTGACTAGATAAAAAATCAGGATCTCTCGCGATTCTTTCTTTGATATCATCATGCATATTTTTCAAGCATTCATCACCATTACCTACTGTCGGATTTCCTTCGGCATCTATAGGAGTATGATCCATAAAAATATTCTTTATATTTTCAATTACTCTTTGACTATCTGTGAATTCATCTTTTAGTACCTTTTCTAGTGAAATATAGTTACCCAGACCCTCTTTAAATAATCTAATATATCTCCTAGAATTATTAAATTGTAGTTTTGTCTTTAATTCAGCTGGTTGTTCAAGCAAAAACTTTTCATCGTTTTGAGAGTGAAATCCTTCAACATATTTTAAAAGCTGAAAAATAACACTTGGGATCAATGTACGCTGCTCAATATTTGTTACATACATTTTTTGAACATTATTATTACTAAAATTTCCAATACTTTGAGAATTAGTCATTTATTATCCCCTATCACCAATATGCTGTTCATTATTACTACTATTATTTCCTATAATTTGACTATTATTGTTATTTTTAATAATTGATTCAAGATCTTTTTTTGTTTTCCAAGAGATACATGTAGCAATAATTCCTAAAGCTGAAGCAACTATCCCTAAAACTGTATTTATTATTTCCATAATATACTCCTTCTAATTATTAAAAGAATTTCCTCTCCTGAGATAATATTAATATTTAGTGAATTAAAATTCCGTCAGATGAAATCTATCAATGCTGTTGAAATTGTACTCATTCCTTTTCATAACGGCTAAGGTTAGGACATGAAATTCCTACAATTCTTTCAAATTCTAGTCGATCAGTTATGTGTTTTTCGGAAAGATTTTACATTGTCTTCAATCAAGGCATGCTTCTTTTACTTGATAACACTATTATAACATTTAGAAATAAAAAAAGGTTCTAAATCAATAGAAAGTATAATTCTAAAATAAGAATTTTCGTGATAATTCTATGAAATGTTGCTTTTTAATGAACCTGTAGTTATTTCATTAAAACTGCACAGATTTCTCCTTGTTGTAAGTTAAATATTAACTTCAAAAATTTGATTTCTGTAAAAATAAAGTAAATCTTCCCAAAAACTCACATTATCAAGTCTTTTCAACACTTATTACTATGATTTAATCTGAATTTAAAGACTTATTTAAAAGTCTCAATTTGTCTCGCTCCGTTAGGGGCGAGACGGACTCATAGTCACATAACAAAAAGGATTTAATCCTGTTATATACAGAATTAAATCACTTGAATATAATATTTGAAAATTTTTTTGAATCAATTAATATTAGTCGAAAGCATTTCAGTAAAACATTAGGTACTTTTTATTGTTTTACAATTTTATAAAGTTTAGTAAATCACAAATTTTAAAGCTACACAAAATAGATAATTACTCTTGTAGAAATTAATATAATTTTGTAATTACCAAAATATTTTAATAGGACTATGAATTGTTTTTAATAACTCAGTAGAATTTGCTAGATCTGATATCCTACTAAAATCTTTACGAGCTTGTTCAGATAAAATAATTCCCCCTGGCAATAATTCGCGACTAAAGAATTCATAAAAATATCTGAAAGATTGAGCAAATGCAACACCATCTAATTTCATTTCAGATACTATTTTACTAACTAGACTATAAGCTTGGAAATATTGTTCTTGAGGTAAGTTCATTTCTTTAAAGCTAGTTTCAAATTTTACGATTGCATCTAAACATTGATTTCTAAACTGTTGATTCATTTCGATACTCCTTCATTACTATAACATCCTGCTATTATCACAGCCATTTCTGCTACAAGACCATTTACTACCGATTCTATATTCATTTTGAAATTCCGAGAGTTCCAATTCAATTTCGTATATAGATAATCATTCCTACAAATAATATTATCTGAAAACATTCAAATGATAACTACAATCTAATATGGAATGTCTCCTACAATATCATAAATAACACACAAATTACATGATTTAATATAAAATTTAAAAATCTGAATTGCTTTTAATATTTTTTATACTCTCTAAAAGCACCTTTATAATACATAATCAGACCTAATATAGCAATAAAATTTATGAATAATAGTATTTGATTCGAATAAAATGTTAATAGCTATTCCAGTCATTATAAAACTAATTGCAATTATCAAACGATGCTTCATTTGTACCTCAACTTTCTATTTCGTAGAAAAAAATTCAGTTCCTATCCAAAAGCCTATAATAGCTCCACCATATCCCCTTAAAGAAACAATCCCTTCTCAAAGCATGAAAGTCCACCTTCAATGCTGGACAATATTACTTCAAATTGTCTCATCATTGTATCCATCATGGATATCTCCTTACATTTATATGAATTGTTTTATCTTGTTAAAAGCTCTATGAGTTTATAATACTCATTTTTCCTTATTTCGTTATTCCTAAAGAAATTAATCCTTGAGCTAGATTTTTACTCAATTGTCCATATGTGGCAATTTCTTTATAAAATGTCGCAACCTTTGGGCTCATTGATTTGTGACTATGAATCCCATTAACAGCCTGCTGACGAAGAGCTTCTGCCAACCCCATGATAACTCTCTGCTCATTTTTTGTATTCTCTAATAGAGTTTTATAACGTAATAAAATATCTCGTTCATTTTTATGAATCTCTGTATCTAAAATCAAATTGTAAACCTTATTGAGAATTTCTTCTGTTCTCTTATCCATAAATTATCCTCTATAACCTGAAAGACAATAGCTCCTACCCAATGAAGATATCCAACCATTAACCATGACATCTTTAGTTGACTCAAAATCACACTTAGTTACAATATCTCCATTCTCAATTTGGAAATTAACAGATGAAACATTGTCCAAACATGTAATGACGCGAAAAAGTATCGTCAACAAAACCTTATAAAGTTCCCTTTTGGTTCATTCCTTTTAAACCTATACAAATCAATAGTAGAGTGGCTATGATATCAACAATATCTTGTGACTTTAGTAAAGACAAGACTCCTAGAGAAATAATGTAAAATATACTAATTACTTTTCTCATTATCTACAAAAACTATCTGCCGCTAGCCCACCTGTTGAAATCGCAATGCAACACCAACAGGACCAGTAAATGCAGTTAGACCTATATAAATTGACATACCAACTAATACTCCACAAGTAGGATTTAATCCACCAGAGTACTCTTGTAAATCACTGTTTTTTAGAATTGAAAACTGATTCATTGAACTATCCATTGTACATCCTCTCTCTTTTTAGCAAATTCGCATAGCTGAAGCACCACATATAATCGCAGCTCCAGCGTAGAAAAAGTCTAGAATGATTATAATCTGATTACCCAAAATATGATTTAGACATAATTAGTTAATATCATTCTGCATTGCTAGTTTAATTTGATACAGTGCAAATCGAAAAATTATTAGCAATAATAAAAAGCCATTTCCAAAAAACAAGAAATACATTGCTAAATCACTCTTTAAATAGTATAGAAACCAAATAAGCATCCAAAGTATGCTCATTTTTATAAAGATATTACTTACTATCCATTCAATCTTTAGCAAGAGATAATTAACTATGTTCATTATAACAATCTCCATATTTCCATCCTCATCATATCTATAGCTCAATCACTTTACTACTATGTCTCAAAATAATTTATTATTATATACTATAAGTAAAACGCTAACTCATTCTTTTTTTGAAATATGTAATTCGATATTATTCGAGCAAATAATGTATCCTACTGTGAATAATACTACAAATATATGAGTATAAAATAATACAGATGACGACTTATAACCATCTATAACGACAAAAATAATTGATAATAGTAACAGAAAAAATGTAGGTGCTAAAATCTTTTTAATAAATTGCTTGTATCGATTAAAGCATAGTTCAAAACTAATGTTTCCTCTCTTCTTATTATGCGTTAATAAGTGAATCAGCAACTCAAAAAACACACTACCTACAGAAAGAACTAAAACTTCGCTTATTGGAACATTTAGAACTATTCCAATCGCACCTATTATAAAAAAAGATATAAAAAGAGCTAAAATTAGCCTAAATTCACCACTTTCCATCAACTAACCCCTTTTCTATAAAAATCTAGCGATAGCCCATATAGCTGTGCAATATTGTGCTCATAAAACACCTCCAGCCTAAGTTCCAGCTCTTGGTGCAACCAAACTACCAATCATTGCTCCTGCTAATGTGCAAACTTCCCCTGCACTAGCTGTTCCTCCCTCAATACTAGCCAACATTTGGGTATCCAAAACATCAAATTGAATCGTTGTCTTTGTTTCCATGGGGAATACCTCCATATTAATTTTTATTATTTTTGTCGGATTATAACCTTGACAAGTTCAGTATAGCAGAACAAAATCGATTTTTACCGCAAAGTCTTCAAATGTACTTTTTTCATCACGAAACGTATTTTTTCATGATTTGTAACCTTTCAAGATTAAAAATAAACCATTTTAAAATTTATTCCACAAATCGCTGCTAGATATTGTAAAGTCGTCACTCTAGCTTTTTTGCCCAGTTTTATTGTTATGACTATTTCCTAACTCATTTACAGGAACTTGCTAAAAAATAATGTATATAAAGTCATAACAAAAGAGTCCCCCTTAAAATATTCTATAGAATATCCTAAGAATGGCGACTCTTTTAAAGTTCTATTTCCAAGATTTGTGTAAAGACATAATTTTTACTTGTGGTTTTCAAACATACATTTGGATAAGATTTTAAAATTCTCCGAACATTGGCCAATCCTATACCCCGACCTTCTCCTTTTGAAGAATTGTCACGCTTGAATATATCTCTCAATTCTATCTCTCTTTCTAAAGTAGAATTTTTAACAATCATGACTAATTTATTCCATTCTGTATCTTCAAGGAAACAGACGGCTATTCCTCCTTCTGCTGCGGACTCTATAGCATTATCTAACAAGATAGAAGTAATTGTTAAGAAGTCTATTTGTTCCATATTTTTTATAGAGAACTGTTCACCAATCTCCAGGGAAACTGGAACAGACAAGTTTTGGGCCTCCGATAACTTAGATAATAGTAAACTCTTTAGCGCCAAATCATTGATATTTCTTAGATGTGCTACATCAAAACGCTTGCCTTTTAATTTTTCACCAGAATTTTTCAAAACACTATCATAGACTTGAGAAACCAGATTAATATCTTTTTGATCTATACCTATTTTTAAGCTCGATAAAATATTAGCATAATCATGTCTAAAGCTTCTAATTTCTTGATACAGCCCCTCAACTTGTTGACTATAATTACTAAGATTTTGCAATTGAATTTCTTTTTGTAAAACGACTTTCTCCTGTAATTCTTGAAGTAATCTTCTATCCAAGAGATTAACAAAACAAATAAACAATAAAAAGTAAACTGCTGTCCATAATTCTTTATAATCCAACATTCTATCCCAACTTACTTTATCACTGTAGTTTATATAAGATGGTAAGATAAAATAGGCTAGCATTAAAATATCCGCAGTAATTAAAATAAATTTTGTCTTTCTATCCAAGTTCTTTATTTTTAAATGACTAAAATTATATCGAAAGAGACTAATAAGAAAAAACACAATAATTTCAGCTAATAAAGAGAAAATCATTGTTCCTAGATTAGTTTCATATAGTCTATACAATATTGGAATCTTAGAAATTATAAAGTAACCTAAAAAATTTCTGATGACATCCCAAAATCCAAGTGGAAATAACGAGTAAAAAAGTAATAAAGAGACCTTACTTCTTAATTTACTAATAGACAAAGTATATAGGATAAAAAAGGTAGGATAAATCAATAATGACCCAAGAAAGTAAAATCCAGTTGATTTAAATAAAACAATAAATAGTAATGTTAAAAGATGGAACAGAATAATGGACATTACTACTTTTTTCAGATGTAATCTCTCACCTACAACCTTAGTATGGATACATAATAATAGAAAAACACCTATAATATTTAGAAAAAATATCATCTAAATCTCCTTAGTCATGAAGTCTTTCTATAGCTTTCATAAGTGGACGAATTTTTAATCTAGAGACAATACAAGAGGATCCGTTCTGAAAATGAACTAACCGATTTTCTTTATCAATTAAAGATATATTATAAGGATTTACGATAAATGATCTATGACATTGAAATAAACGTGGTTCCTGTTTAAGAATATCTGACAATTGTCCATAAAATTCAACTATGTCTCGTTTGGAATAGAGAGTCAACTTATGAGCAATTGTTGATGTTTCAATATACAATAAATCTTTAAAAGGGACTTGAATTTGAGCTTTGGATCCTGTAAATATAAAAGAGTCCTCAGATACTGTTCTTCTTTGATTATCGCTAACACTTGAAATAACATTTTCAATTCGTTTGATAAATAATGGTTCAGGTAATTCTTTATCAATGAAATCAATAGCTGATACTAAATATTCAAAAGATACAGGCATAAACTCAGAATGTGATGTTACAAAAGCAATCACTGCTTGAGAATCAAGTTTTCTAATTTCTCTAGCAACGTCTAATCCTCTTTTGTCATCATCTTTTATTTCAATATCAAGTAAAAATAATTGATGATTTCCTCTCTCTGAAATGTCCTCTAAAAGCTGTTGAGGTTTTCCATAAACCTCAAAATGCCTATACTCAATCTTATTATCCACCAAAATTTTTTTGACAACATTTTCAATTCTAGTCTGTTGTAAAAAATTATCTTCTAGTATAAAAATATTCACTACTTCACTCCTATATATTTTTCCACTGATTTTTTAATATTGTAAAGTGTCTTCTAGAACAAGCGATGTCTGATACTCTATCATCCATAAACATAATCGTTCTTGTCTCATGATTAAATCCTGCTATTTTATCTTTATTCACAAGAAACTTTCTATGGCATCTAATAAGTTCTTCTGTACTTTCCTCTTCGATTTTAGCTAGTGAGGTTGAAGCTTCAAAATTCCCTTCTGCTGTTACAAAAAGAACAGCATGAGCTTTTGTTGGGTGAGTTGTAACATAATAAATTTTAGAGAGTGGTACCTTTACTATAGCTCTATCTTGATATAAAATATAGTCTTTCATATTTAGCCTCCTTCTATAAGTTTAATCTTATCAGAATGATGGAAATTAAATCATAAAAATCTCAAATGGTTTCTATACTATCTCAAATGGTAAAAATTTTCTTAATTTAGACATTTCAGGATAAAATAGATACTTTTTAGTATCTCAATAATATTAATCTTTCTTCATTTGATAAACTAATTTCTAATGAAAGGAAAGCTATGAAGGCAATTCAAATTTTACACTACTCTTTATTTGGCTATATTTTATCTCTGTATTTAAAATATTATTTCTTAAAAAAAACATTTAAAAATACAAAAATTTTACAAGGACATAAGATTAACTACAAATATAAATCTTCTACTTATTTTATCATAAAATCAGGGTCTCTAACATCTAAAAAAATGAAACTCTATTTAAAATCTATCCAATTTAGTTCAAAAAAATCAGAAGTTATCATCATAGGCAGTCAGATTGATTATGATGAGCTTTACCGAAACCACTATAGTGTGTTTGGTGTTATAGACATAACTAATAATAAATCATTAAAATATATTAAAGAAAAAATTCATTTTTACTTGGAAGAGATCTATGAATTTAAGAAGGATAGAAATGATTAAGTCTCTGAAATAAGATTTCAAGTCTTATAACTTTATATTCGTAATCACCTATCCATTACAGAATTTTGATTTCTTACTCCACATGCTCCAGTTTGATAGCAAATTTTAGTGTCATCTTAAAGTAGTCATATTTTGTCAGTCTTCTTTTTGCTGAGTTATTGAGATTGATTGGAACTTTTGAGGCTGGGCAAAATATAAATTCCTGAAGAAACTGGAGTAAATCTTCCTACCAGAAAACGCATAATATCAAGTTTTTCAACACCTGATACTATGCGTTTTTCTGATTTTAAAGACTTTTTTCAATCCTAAATAGACTATATTTTAAAATTCGTGATTTAACAACCATTTCGATTCGTTAAATCTTTCAATCTTTCCTCTCCAGATTTAAGCATCTCTTTCTCCACTTGATTCCATTCTCCAAATAGTAAGTCATGAAGAACGGTTGCTACTGAAGTTGTATTTTCTTTTGAATCATATACACAACTTCTATCTCGTTGATAAATTTGAATTGTTTCAAAGATAGCTAGTTCTTCCAATTGTCGTGTATTATCAACTAGATGATTTACAATGAAATCATGATGTTCTTTTGGAGTTGCGCGTGCTTGATTTGGATTGATAGCGTATAGTTCTTCGTATCGGATAAGAGTGCTCAGATAGGACAATTCGGGCTTTGTCGCAATTAAGGCTAATTGTACTTCATATCCCTTACTTTTCAAGAGTTGTGCTGTTTTCTTTGGAACATCTATCGTTCGTAAGGTTCCCTCTATCAAAAGATTGTATCCCAAATGACTCAATTCGGTTACTAAAGACTCTACCATTTTCCCCGCAAAATCTTTGGTGTATTCAACACTATCTTTGCCATATTCTTGCTGCAGTTCTAAATAGTGTGGATGCTGGGAACGAAAACTATCACCATCTATGATAACAATATTTCCTTGAAATTCTTTCTGTTTAATACGATGAATTGTAGTCTTACCGGCACCACTTTGCCCTCCAAGCAAAATCGCTATAGGTTGCTTACTGGACTTTTTTCCTCTTGTCAGTGAACGAAGATTCCGTGCTAGAGCATGTTTGAATTCACTATCAGTATAATCTTGGATTTCCATTAGGCTACCATCCGTTTTTCAGATATCTCTAACATACGTTCAATTCCATCCAAATAGCCGCTATATCTCTCTATTTCATCAAAAGTTTCTACTAAATAGATATTCGTATGAATCAAATCAGATAGATCATCACTCATTAAAATCCAAGGATTAGATTCATCATCAATGCCAATTCCCTGACTATCTTGATAACGATAGAGTCGAGATAATAGATTAGCACCTCTTTCTTTCACAATTTCAATTTTTAAAGTCAATTCATAATCTTCAACAGGATTGAGCATTTTATCTTCTCCTACAATATCGACATAAGATACATTAAACTTCTGACAAATGATGTCTATTAATTCGGTAGAGACTGAACTCGTTCCATTTTCATAACGACTAAGACTATTTCGTGAAATACCTACAATCCGTGCAAATTCGGGTTGTGTTAAGTCATGTGTTTTACGTAAGGATTTTATGTTCTTTCCAATCATGGCAAACTCCTTTATTTTTCTAAATCCATTATAGCATAAAAAAGAATAATGCACCAAATTTGGTGCGTTATTTCTTGTTTTTCTAGCCTAAACTTTACTTCTAAAAAAAGCCACTTTAAAGAGTAATTCCTTTTTCGGTGGCTTTTCAAAATACTATACATTAAAATACTCTTGTTTAATTTTTGTAAGCAATTTGTTAGCAACAGAAGTTACACCAACATGCATCAGTTCAGGATCAGAATAATCTAGATTACGAGCATAGCCTTCTGCAACAGTCTGAGCAATACGCTCATCCAATTTATAATTGGAGGCTTTTAATAGTGCTTGAAATAATTCTGAACTATATAGTTTAATATTATTTTCCAATGATACTACTGCCATTTTTGTAACTCCTCTCCTGTTTTTGATTGATAAACCTTCTTTATTTTAAGATTGGTTGTGAATGTATAATTGTTTAAAAGAATAGGGGTTTCTAAACTCAGCAAGCATTTCTTCTTTTGTAATTTCATTCTGACGAAAACGAGCTAAAGCTTGGGTTGGATTGGATTGGATTTTCATCAGTCTGAACACCATAGATAAAATCAAAATGGTGTTGTAATTCATCTGGATTTTCCCGATTTTGAAAGACAAATTCTGCAAAATCTAAATCTGACTCTGATTTTTTATGTTTTGCAAAATAATGACAACGATAGTCAGGATTCTTAAAAATTTCTACAAAATTTGAAATACGAAATTCTAATATAATTAGAATCTATACATAGTTTACTTCTGGTCATTTAAAACGAGCCCTGTTCTCCAAAATAATTTTATTAAAAAGAAAAACCCTGCCAAATTAATTTTTGGTAGGGTTTTTGGTAGGAAACTAAATTAATTTATCAGTTTCTAAAATGTGTTCACGATTCTAAAAGGCTGATACTATAGTATTCCGATTTCTAATTGATATATGCCTCTTATTTAAGAGTAACTGAAGCTCCAGCTTCTTCCAATTTAGCTTTGATTTCTTCAGCTTCTGCAGTTGCAACGCCTTCTTTAACAAGTGCTGGTGCACCGTCAACAAGTTCTTTAGCTTCTTTAAGACCAAGACCTGTGATTTCACGTACAACTTTGATAACGCCAACTTTTTTGTCGCCTGCAGATGTCAATTCAACGTCGAATGAATCTTTAGCAGCACCAGCGTCAGCAGCACCAGCTGCAGCAACAGCTACAGGAGCAGCTGCAGTTACACCAAATTCTTCTTCGATAGCTTTTACAAGGTCGTTCAATTCAAGGATTGAAGCTTCTTTAATTTCAGCAATAATGTTTTCAATGTTCAATGCCATTGTTATTTCCTCCAAATATGTTTTAAATTTATAATAGATTTTCGTAGCTAGGCTACGCTGCGTAGCTTAAGATTAAGCTGCGTCTTCTTTGTTGTCTGCAACCGCTTTGACTGCAAGAGCAACGTTGCGCACTGGCGCTTGAAGTACAGAAAGGAGCATAGAAAGAAGTCCTTCGCGGTTTGGAAGAGTTGCAAGAGCAACGATTTCTTCTTTAGATGCGACAGCGCCTTCGATTGCACCACCTTTGATTTCAAGTGCTTCAGCGTTTTTAGAAAAGTCGTTCAAGATTTTCGCTGGTGCGATAACATCTTCGTTAGAAAATGCTACTGCAGATGGTCCAACAAATACTGATGCAAGATCTTCAAGACCAGCTTTTTCAGCTGCACGACGCAAGATTGAGTTTTTAATGACTTTATACTCAACTTCGCTTCCACGAAGCTCACGACGAAGAACTGTATCTTGCTCAACTGTCAAACCACGAGCGTCTACAACGACGATAGATGCAGCAGCTTTCATTTTTTCAGCTACTACGTCAACTAGTTCCGCTTTTTTAGCAATAATTGCTTCACTCATTAGTGTGTTCACCTCCGTAATTATTTTGCTTGGGGAATTTTTCCAAAAGAAAAACGCGCCCAAACCTAGACACGAAAGTACAATACGCTTCTTTTTACATGATACGTTTTGTCCTCGGTAGGATATTTATGAGTCGAGCTCCCCTACTGTCTTAGGCAGTTTTTTCAAACCGTATATAAGTATAGCATAGTTAAAAAAAGAATGCAAGATTTTTGCAAACTTTTTTTAAAATTTTTCGTGATTTTTCTTTTAAAGTTCTACTGTCAAGACTTGACCTTGTTTAACGACCTGCTCTCCTGCGATATAAACATCATCTACATCACTAGATTTGACAGCATAAACCAGGTGAGAGAGCATATTTTCCTGAGGTTGGAGATGGATTTTCCCCTGTGGTTGAATAACGAGAAAATCTGCCTGCTTACCGACTTCTAGACTTCCTATCTGATTTTCCATTCCAAGGACCTTAGCCCCTTCGATTGTCAGTGCCTTGAGAGCTGTTTCGATAGGAAATTGGTTAGCGTCTCCACTTTTCATCTTCTGAAGAAGGGCTGCAGTCCGTCCTTCCTCAAACATATCTAGGTTGTTATTGGAAGCAACTGAGTCTGTCGCAATTCCGACTGCTACTCCTGCTTTTTGGAGTTGGATGACGGGAGCAATCCCTGAGGCCAATTTGAGGTTACTGATAGGATTGTGAGCGATGGACACTTGAGAGGTTGCCAAGCGTTCAATTTCTTGCTCGTTTAATTCTACCCCATGAGCAAAGACAGACGGATGATCTAAGTAATCCAGTTCTTCTAGAAAGGCGAGGGGGCGTTTGCCGTATCGTTTCAGGATAATTCCTGATTCCTCCTTGGTCTCCGCTACATGGATATGGATGGGAATATCCAACTCTTTTGCCATATCTAAGCTTGCTTCCAACAAGTCTCTACTACAGCTGTAGGGAGAATGTGGGGCCACCATCACCTTGAAATTTGGATTTTCATATCCTAAGATTTCCTCAATGATTGCTCGAGTTCTGCTTATAGTCTCAGCAGTTGTCTCTGCCTCTGAAGAAAAGAGGGTAGGTGAGAAATAACAACGCATCTTGGAGACTTTCACTGCCTGATAAATCTGCTCAATATCCACTCCATTGGGATTGTACATGTCGTTGAAGGTTGTTGTTCCTGACTGGAGCATTTCTGTCAGCGCTTCTTTGACCACCTTGGTAGTCATATCTGGAGTAAACTCAGCTTCTGCAGGCCAGATATAGTCATTGAGCCATTCATGGAGATTGCTGTCATCTCGAATTCCTCGCAAGCCTGTCATAGCAGAATGGGTGTGGCAATTGACCAATCCAGGCATAATCCAAGCTCCCTGATAGTCTATAATCTGCTCAGCTTGTTCTAAAATCTTTTGCTTCTCTTGACCTACATAGACGATTTGAGAATCCTTAACGGCTAAGATTCCATCTAGATAGACATGGAAATCTTGATCACAAGTCACGATATTTACATGCTGATAGACTTTCATGGAGGCACTCCTTTTCTATAGATAATTTTACATCACATTTTTCTAGTTATTGTAACAAAAAAGTCACCCTAAGGCAACTTCTTTTGTCTATAAGATTTCAAAGTAGAAAGGATTATTCAGAGCTAAAAGCCACAGCTTGCTGCATTTGGTAATACTTTCCCTTTCGAGCCATGAGTTCCTGATGGTTCCCATACTCAACAATGTCACCATCCATCAAGACAAGGATCAAATCTGCATCCTGAATGGTTGACAAGCGGTGGGCGATGATAAAACTTGTGCGCCCCTTCATGAGTTTGGCAAAGGCATCCTGAACCAGTACTTCTGTCCGTGTATCGATAGAAGAAGTCGCCTCGTCTAGGATGAGAATCTTTGGAATATCCAGAAAGACTCGGGCAATGGTCAAGAGCTGAGCCTGACCGACAGAGAGAGATTCTCCAGCATTTTCCAACTTGGTATCGTAACCCTGTGGCAACTGTTGGATGAAAAAGTCTGCATTGGCTGCTTTGGCAGCAGCAATCACCTGCTCCCGACTTGCATCAGGATTTCCAAAGGCAATATTGTCATGAATAGTCCCTTGCTTGAGCCAGGTTTCTTGGAGCACCATGCCAAACTGCTGACGTAAAGAGGCACGACTATAGTCATAAATGGATTTCCCATCCAACAAGATATCTCCCGAGTTAATGGGATAAAACCGCATGAGGAGATTGATAAGGGTTGATTTTCCAGCACCTGTCGGACCAACAATAGCTACCTTGCTACCAGCTGGAATAGCGATAGATAAGTCCTTAATCAAAATCTTTTCAGGATTGTAGCCAAAAGAGACCTGTTTAAAGGAAATGGCTCCCTTAACTTGGTCACTGGTCAAGACTTCCTTACCTGTTTCAGCCACCTCAGGACTATCTAAGACTCCATAAACACGCTCTGCACAAGCGAGAGCACTTTGCAACTCAGCTAGCACTGAAGAAATATCGTTAAAAGGCTTGGTGTACTGTTGAACATAGTTCAAAAAAGTCACTAAGCGTCCAATGGTCAAGGTAGAGCCTATCATGATACGATAAGCTCCCACTCCAGCTAGAAGGGCATAAATAAGCGCATTGACAAAGCGAGTCGAAGGATTAACCGTTGAAGAATAAAAGATAGCTGACTGCGAATAACCTGCATAGTTGTCATTAGCATCGTGCAGTCTTTGGATAAACTCTTCCTGAGCATTGAAGGACTGGATAATGGTCTGTTGACTAAGCGATTCTTCAATCAACTGTGTTTGAATTCCCCTCGTCTCTGTTTGCTTTTGGAAGAGATGATAGGATCTCTTGGCAATAAAGCGTGAAATTAACATGGACAGTGGCGTCAACAGCAAGACCAAGAGGGTCATGAGGAGATGAATTTGGAGCATGGCTAGAATACTGACCAAAATCATCAAGATGCCAATGAAAAATTGGTTAAAAATCATGGTCAAGCCAGCTGCCAACTGTTCGATGTCTGTAGTTACACGACTAACCATTTCTCCACTTCCTTGTCGATCCACAAAGGCAATCGGTAACCGATGGAGCTTGTTGATTATTCTCTCTCGCAAGTCCCTGGTATAAGAGAAGATTAGACGATTATAGAGAAGAGGATTTACCCACTGCACAAGGGTATTTCCTATGACCACCAAGATCATTTGGAGAAAAATTTGCCAAAAAACTGGTGAAGAACCAGCCACTAGGACTTGGTCGATGACCTGCCCAATCAGAATAGGTAGGTAGATTGATAAGGCAACCTGGGCAATAGTCCCTAGAAAGGCTAGAAAAAGGAGGAAGGAATGACTTGCTAAATCTTTGGCCAAACGTATGAGTGTTTGATTTGCAGTTTGTCGTCTCATACTAGCCCTCCTTTCCATGTTGGGATGCATTGATTTCACGATAGACTTGACTGGACTTCATCAAGTCCTCGTGATTACCGATAGCTAAGAGCGCACCTTTTTCCAAGAGGAGAATCTGGTCAGCCATCTGTAAAGTCGAGGTGCGTTGAGAAATCAAAATTAAGCTCGTATTTGGCAGATTTTCTCGAATAGCTTTCAAGAGCCTAGACTCGGTAATGGTGTCGAGGGCCGAAGTCGCGTCATCTAGGATGAGAAATGGAGCTTGTCGCAAGACTGCTCGTGCGATAGACAGCCTTTGTTTTTGTCCACCTGAAAAATTTCGACCTCCTGCTTCAACTAGGGCATCCAAGAGTCCTTCCTTTTCACTGACAAAATCCTTAGCTTGAGCAATTTCCAAGGCCTGCCAGAGTTCTTGGTCAGTTACTTCTTGATTGAAACCCAAAGTCAAGTTGGAACGAATAGTTCCTTTAAAGAGCTCGACTTTTTGAGGCACATAGGCAATCCAAGACCGCCACTGCTCCAAATTAAGAGGACTAGATCCATCTCGATAAAAGTCAATGCTTCCCTTTTCTACTGGATAAAGTCCAAGTAAGACTTGCACCAAGCTTGATTTACCAGAACCAGTTCCCCCAATGATACCAAGGATTTGGCCTTGAGTCATATCAAAGGAAATATCTTTCAGAGAAGGCTGGGACGCATCAGGATAGGTAAAGGTCAGTTCTTGAACTTGTAAAACCTGATTACTGGTAGCTTGCTTTTGTTCTAATTCTGAATGGATGTCTTCTGGAGCTTCGGCAAAGACTTCCTCGATTCGCTTAGCTGAGATGTAGGACTGGTTGAGGGAATTTATCAGCATGGCTAGCTTGACCAATTCCACCAAAATTTGCAAGAGATAATTGATAAGGGCAATGAGAGCACCCTGACTGAGTACCCCTCCTTGAATTGAAATATAGCCCTGCCAGATGATGACGAGGAGGGTTCCATTGACAATCAGATAAGTCAGGGGTGTTAATAAGCTGGACCAGAAACCCGTCTTTTCTTGCAATCTAGCATAGACTTGGTTAAGGGTTTGAAAAATATGTAATTCTCGTTTTTCTTGTCCAAAAGCACGAATAACTCGCATGCCTTGTAATTGCTGGCGTGTTTCCTGAACCAGTTTGTCCGTTTTCCTTCTGAGACTACTATAGAGAGGATTGACCAATCGAGAGAGCCCTACAATAACAATGGTCAGAATGACAACCATGACCAAAAACCAGAAAGTCAGCTCAGCTGAGATGCGATAGGCCATAAAGATAGCCCCAAAAACGATAATAGGCGCTCGCAAAAAGAGACGCAGGAATTGATTGATCCCAGTCTGAATCTGGTAGGTATCCGAAGTCAAGCGAGTGACCAAACTCGAAGTTGTCAGACGGTCTCTGCTGTCCTTGGGCAATGAAAGAATATGATGATAGAGGTCGTTTGTCAATTCTTTAGCAAATCCAACCGCAGCCTTAGCTGAGTAGAACTGAGCTATTAAGGCCACTACAACACCAATTACTGCAAAGATAAGGAGCAGGCCAATCTGCATCCATAGATGACCTTGATTTCTTTGGGGCAAGGATTGGTCAACAATCCCAGCAATCACCATGGGAACCAAGAGCTCAAAAACAGCTTCTAACAACTTGAACAGGGGTGCTAAAATCGATTCCTTGATGTAGGGTTTAAAGTAAGATAATAGGTGTTTCATAAATCCCTTCTATTCGTTTTCTAGAAATGAAGAAAGTGGGAAGCACCCACCCTCTCTGTTTTATTTGTTTAAGTAAGGCAGTAGATAGCCATATCCTTCTTCTTCCATCTCATCCTTGGCCACAAAGCGCAAGGAAGCAGAATTGATACAGTAACGGAGGCCACCAAACTCACGAGGTCCATCTGTGAAAACATGACCCAAGTGAGCATTTCCTGACCGAGAACGAACCTCGATTCGCTCCATTCCATGACTCAGGTCCTTGTAATAGTGAATCAACTCTTTGGAAATCGGACGGCTAAAACTTGGCCAACCACAACCTGAGGCAAACTTATCCTTGGCAAAAAAGAGTGGCTCACCCGTCGTAATATCTACATAAATCCCTTCTTCAAAGGTTTGATCATAGGCATTGGTAAATGGAGCCTCTGTAGCAGCTTCTTGGGTAACACGATAGGATTCTTCAGTTAAGCTTTCCTTTAACACCTCTTGACTAGGCTTTTCATAGTTAGAGGCATCAATCAATGGCTTCTCAGCATCGGTCACATCGATATGACAGTAACCTGAAGGATTTTTCTTAAGATAGTCTTGGTGGTAATCTTCAGCTAAAATATAGTGGCGAAGTTTCTCCACCTCCACTGCAATCTTTCGACCCAGCATGCGTTCCTGCTCCTGCACCACTGTGTAGATAACTGGCAAGTCTGCCTCATCCTGGTAATAAATCCCAGTTCGATATTGGCGACCACGGTCATTCCCTTGTTGATTGATGGATAAAGGGTCGATGACACGGAAATAATAAAGTAAAATCTCTCTAAGTGACACTGCCTTCTCATCATAAATCACTTGAACTGTTTCTGCATGATCTGTTTCCTTGAGCAACTGATAATTGGTCGTTTCGACTTGTCCATTAGCATAGCCAACACTAGTTGCTAGCACTCCATAAATTCTTGAAAAATATTCCTCTAGGCCCCAAAAACAACCACCTGCTAAATAAATTTCTGCCATCTTTATTTCTCCTTTATCAAGTTTTTAACTCGAATTCTTTTCAAAAAAAGGATAGGAAGCCCTCTCGTCGAGAGTTTCCCCATCCTATCTGCTATTCTTTATTTTGCTTCGACACGGACACCTTGGGTATCAACTTTCAAGCCATGAAGTTTTCCTTTGAAAGGTTGCTTTTCCAATTCTGCCTTAATCGTTGGCATCTTGTCATGAGAAGCCAAGACCATAACTGTAGGCCCAGCACCTGAGAGGTAGGTTGCATAGGCACCATTCTCTTTGGCTACTTGTTTAATCGTCGCAAATTCTCTCACCAAGTCCTGACGATAGCGCTCGTGGAAGAGGTCTCCCTCGATTGCTTGCCCAGCGGTCACCATGTCTCCCGCCAACAAGGCTGCAACCGCCACATTGGCGATAGAACTAGCCGCAACAGCTTCCTTGTAAGACAATTTCTTAGGCAAGACACCACGGCTGTCTCGAGTACGCAATTCATAGTTTGGAATGTAGGCTAGGAAATCACATTCTGGGAAGTCTGCTACGATAGCAGAAACTTGCCCTTCAACGGAACTTGCAATAACGAGATTACCATAAATGGCTGGAGCCACATTGTCAGGATGTCCTTCAATCTTGGTAGCCAACTGCAATTTTTCATGATCAGACAAGTTGAGCTGACCCAGTTGGTTTGCTAGTTCAATCCCAGCTACGATAACCGAGCTGGAAGAACCCAAACCACGCGCCAAGGGAACATTACTGGTCATTTTCAAACGTCTTGGTTGCAGGTCTGGTACAATTTGCAAAGCGATTTTGAGCAAGAGATTACGCTCGTCATGTGGAATCCATTTGCCAATCTGGTGTTCAATCAGCCACTCATCTCGTTCTTCGCATACCTCAATTTGAAGATACTTGGTTACAGCTACACCGACCGAGTCAAAACCTGGCCCGATATTGGCACTGGTTGCAGGTACAATAATCTTCATCTTATTCTCCTAGCACCTTGAAGGTATTCAAGAAGTCGAATTCTGAAACCTTCTTCAATTCGGCTGAGACATTTTCAAGTTGGGCTTTATTAATCTTGTGTGTAATGATAACGACACGGGCCTTGTCACCATCTTTGCCATCTTGGAGGATTTGCTTGAAGGAAATATCTTGTGCATTAAAGATTTCAGCCAATTTCAAGACCTGACCTTTTGAGTCTGGAGCCAAGATTGAGAAGTAGTAGTTTGCTTTAACATCCTCAGGATTTGCCAAGACCAAGTCACGGCTGTATTCGTTGAAGTCTTTGCCAATGGTACCATCATTCAAGCGACGAACGATACGGACAATATCTGCTACAACACTTGTTGCAGTTGGTTTTTGACCAGCACCTGGTCCGTAGTACATAGACTCACCAATACCGATAGATTCTACAAAGACAGCGTTCATTACCCCATTCACACTAGCAAGTGGGTGCGCTTTAGGTAGGAAGGTTGGAGTTACTTCTGCAGCAATACCTGAAGGAGTTTCTTCAATAGAACCAACCAATTTCACTACATAGCCAAGTTCTTGGGCTACAGCTACGTCTTCTGGTGTGATATTGCGGATTCCCTTATGAGACACATCGTCAAAGGCAACCTTCATGCCAAAGGCAAATTGGCTCAAAATCACCATCTTGTAGGCTGCATCAATCCCATCTACGTCATTTGTAGGGTCACTTTCTGCAAAACCTAGTCTTTGTGCTTCCGAAAGAGCATCATCGTAAGACCAGCCTTCTTCCACCATCTTGGTCATCATGAAGTTG
>CAUQZY010000016.1:0-28907 GCA_963522395.1 uncultured Streptococcus sp. | reverse complement strand
TCTGGAAGGAATCTTCTGAACTCGCTGCTAAATTGCTAGCAGACCGTAATGCTAAGGCGGAAGAAAAAATTAAGCAACTCCAAGAATTCGTTGCTCGCTTCTCTGCTAACGCATCTAAATCTAAACAAGCAACTTCCCGTAAAAAGATGCTTGATAAGATTGTCTTAGAAGAAATCATTCCATCTAGCCGTAAATACCCATTTATCAACTTTAAAGCTGAACGTGAAATTGGTAATGATCTCTTGACAGTAGAAAATCTATCTGTCAAGATTGACGGTGAAACTATTCTTGATAACATTAGCTTCATCTTGCGTCCAGGTGATAAGACAGCGCTCATTGGACAAAATGACATCCAAACAACTGCCTTGATTCGTGCAATCATGGGGGACATTGACTATGAAGGAACTGTCAAGTGGGGAGTAACTACTAGCCGTTCTTACTTGCCAAAAGATAACTCGGCTGATTTTGCAGGAGGAGAGTCAATCCTTGACTGGTTGCGTCAATTCGCAAGTAAAGAAGAAGATGACAATACTTTCCTACGTGGCTTCCTCGGCCGTATGCTCTTCTCTGGAGATGAAGTTAACAAACCTGTAAATGTCTTGTCAGGGGGAGAAAAAGTTCGTGTCATGCTTTCAAAACTTATGCTCTTGAAATCAAATGTCCTTGTACTTGATGATCCAACCAATCACTTGGACTTGGAATCTATCTCAAGCTTGAACGATGGATTGAAAAACTTTAAAGAATCAATCATCTTTGCCAGCCATGACCACGAGTTTATTCAAACTCTAGCTAACCATATCATTGTCTTGTCTAAAAATGGCGTCATTGACCGTATCGATGAAACCTACGATGAATTCCTAGAAAATGCAGAAGTACAAGCAAAAGTTAAAGAACTTTGGAAAGACTAAATAAAACTTCAAAACTCAGTTGGGTTAACCAGCTGAGTTTTCTAACATTTTATGAGGTAACATGAAATTATTTTTTAAAACATATTGGACCTATTTTGTTTCTTTCATCATTCCCATAGTCATTATGATAGGAGTATATCTATCTCAAGGTATCTACTGGAATAGCGATACATCTCCACTATTAGGAGATGGCTTTCATCAATACGTTATTTTTGATGTAGCTTTACGAAATATCCTACATGGAAATGGTAGTCTGTTTTACACCTTTACAAGTGGCCTCGGATTGAATTTCTATGCCCTATCTAGTTATTACTTGGGAAGTTTCCTTTCACCACTAGTTTACTTTTTTGATCTAACGAATATGCCAGATGCTGTCTATCTGACAACTCTCTTAAAATTTGGATTGATTGGACTGTCAACTTACTTTAGTTTAAATAAATTATTTCAATCGATTCCTAAGCCTTTAAAACTAGCCTTATCCACTTCTTACGCTCTGATGAGTTTCACTGTTAGTCAACTAGAGATAAAAACCTGGCTGGATGTTTTTATCTTGATTCCTTTAGTTATAACTGGTTTACACCTACTTATAACTGAAAAGAAATTCTCATTATACTTTACAAGTCTGTCAATCTTATTTATCCAAAATTATTATTTTGGCTATATGACAGCATTGTTTCTTATTTTCTGGTATCTTTGTCAAATTTCATGGGACTTTAAGACTCGAAAATCATCTGTTATTGATTTCATAATCACCTCCGTTTTAGCTGGTATGGCTAGTTTGATTCTGACTCTTCCTACTCTGTTTGATTTACAGACACATGGAGAAAAATTAACTGAAGTTACAAAGTTTCAAACTGAAAGTAGCTGGTATCTTGATCTCTTTGCTAAGCAATTCATTGGTTCCTTTGACACAACAAAGTATGGGGCTATCCCAATGATTTTTGTCGGACTACTTCCCTTTATTTTGACCATTTTATTTTTTACGCTGAAATCTATTAAGTTTCACGTGAAACTTATCTATGGAATTTTCTTTGCATTTCTAATTGCCAGCTTTTATATAGAAGCTCTTGATTTATTTTGGCAAGGTATGCATACTCCAAACATGTTTTTACATCGCTATGCTTGGATTTTCTCTACCTTGTTAATTTACACAGCAGCGGAAGTCTTAAATCGTCTGAAAGAAATTAAAATCTGGAATTTTTTAGTTTCGCTTTTTTTTGTGGTAACAGGATTTTTAGCTACCATCTATCTAAAATCACATTATTCTTTTTTAACAGATTTGAATATTCTGCTTACTCTTGAATTTTTGGTTGTCTATTCTCTTTTACTCCTTGCAGTTATCAAAAAGTTTATCTCTGTAAATCTATTTGCCATTCTAATCTCTTTATTTATAATGGTTGAAATGAGTTTAAATGCTTCATCTCAAATGGACGGAATTGCTAAGGAATGGGGATTTGCTTCTCGAAGTGCATATAATCGAGATATCCCAGCTATGGAATCTTTCTCAACATATATTGGAAATAAATTTACTCGTACTGAGAAACTAGAAACTCAGACAGGAAATGACAGTATGAAATTCAACTACAATGGAATCTCTCAATTTTCATCTGTTCGAAATCGTTCAGCAAGCTCTACTTTGGATAAACTTGGTTTTAAATCCTCTGGGACTAATCTCAATCTCCGTTATGCCAATAATAGTATTTTGGCTGATAGTTTATTTGGTATCCAGTACAATATCTCAGACAGCCCTATTGATAAGTATGGTTTTAAAGATATCTATCAAAAAGATAATCTTACCCTATATGAAAATCAATACTCTCTTCCGATTGCATTTGCTAGTCAATCTGTTTACAATGATGTCAAGTTCAATGAACATACCTTGGATAATCAGGCCTCGTTTTTAAATCAATTTGCTAACGTCAATTTTGATTATTTTTCTCCAATACCCTATGAAAAAACGGAAAAAATAGAAAATACTAATGATTTGATTAGTATCACAAGTTCTTCAAATGAGGATGCAGCAATCCAGTATCAAATTGAAGTACCAGAAAACAGTCAAGTTTATCTTTCTTTCACAAACCTTCACTTTTCTAATGACAAACAAAAGAAGGTTGACATCCTTGTAAATGGTGAAAAAAAGATTTTTACAACTGATAATGTCTTCTCCTTCTTTAATCTAGGATATACTAAAGAGAAAAAAACTTTCAATATTCATGTTAGTTTCCCTGGAAATTCACAAGTATCATTTGAATCTCCTACCTTCTACCGTTTAGATACCCAAACTTTAACTGAGGCAATTCAAAAAATTAAAGAACAACCTGTAACAGTATCAACTTCTAAAAACAAGGTTTTTGCTACATATGATGTCCAACAAGATACATCTATTTTCTTCACCATTCCTTATGACAAAGGTTGGTCTGCCTACCAAGATGGTAAGAAAATAGAAATTAAACAAGCTCAAACTGGATTTATGAAAGTTGACGTTCCTAAGGGGAAAGGAACTATTACACTTTCCTTCATTCCCAATGGGTTTATTACTGGGGCAATCTGTTCCTTTACTTCTCTCTTACTATTTGGAATCTATAATCACAGACGAAAGTCATCTAAGGCATAAAAAATCGACCAGTTAATCGGTCTATTTTTTTAATCTTCTTCCTTTTTCTTAGGTTGATAGGCTAGCATACCTAAACCAGTAAATAGAGATAGTATCACAAAGAGGAAAATGACTTGATGATGAATATTTCCTGTCATAGAGATTGTTTGTCGCAATCCCGAAACTGAATAACTCATTGGTAACCAAGGACTAATAGCTCTAAAGAAATCATTTGTCAAGTCAAGTGGATAAGTACCGGCACTTGATGCTAACTGTAATAAAAGCAAAATAAGTGAGAAGAAAGCTCCTATACGGCTATTCCATGTTGTTAAAGCGGTCACCATGGACATGAATACTAAACTTGTTAGGATAATGAGAATAAATGTTCGCATTTCATGATTAGCAGTTAGACCAATAAGATGAACTCCTCCATATACCAAAATTCCTGCTAAAACAGCTATAATACCATTTATTTCAGCTCGAGATTTCAACCAAGCCCAACGGCTCTCTGGATGACGTCCTGAAGGCAACTTCGCAAAGATCATATTCGTTGATATTGCTGCAACAAAGAGAGCAACTGATATCATATAAGGAGCCATTGCAATTCCATTTACAGGAACTTGGTCATTGTCAGTTTTGGATAGACTGAGAGGATTTGACAAAATCTCTGCATTTTGCGATTCCGTAGATACTGTTTTGAGTTGATCGCTAGCATTACTTAGTCCTCGTCCTAAAGAAGCAACTCCTGTCTGTAAATCTTCCAATCCAGAAGCTAACTTTATTCCACCTTCTGTAAGTTTCCCAGACCCATCTGCCAATTTATTAGCTCCATTCTCTAATTGAGACGCACCTGAAAATAACTGACTGGATTTATCAGCTAATTGGCCCGATCCTAACTGCAATTTATCAACTCCTGCCATTAATTCTTGACTCTTTTGATTCAATTGATTGGAGCCAGTTGATAATTTTTCAATACCAGACACTAATTCTGGAGTTTTTTCAACTAATTGACCAACTCCTGCTGTCAAGTTAGAAGATTTTTGTGTCAAGGTAGTTGAGCCTGAAACTAATTGGTTCAAACTACCTGTCAAGGTGGAATTCTTTTCACTTAGTTGACTTGCGCCTTGAGAAACTTTATCAACACCTGCAGTATATGCATTTACCCCCGATGTAATCGACTGACTAGCAGGAACTAATTTACTCGTCAATGCTCCCTGTATTTCTGTTAATCCACTTGACAATCCTGTCAAAGAAGTAGAAGCAAGAGGTAATACTTGATTAGCTTGATTTTTTAATGTCGAAAGATTTGAAGATTGATTTTGTAAGTTTTCTAAACTTCCCTGTAAACCTTGTACTAAAGCTACAATTGACTGAGCCGATTGAATACTATCAGTCGAATTTTGAGATACAGAAGCACTTATCTCAGCTTGTTGCTCACTTGTCAATGATTGATAAGCTGCTGTCGATTGAATATTGGCTAATGTAGTTGCTTTTTAAGACTGAGCACTTGCTAACATTTGATTAGAAAGAGATACTATACTTGATAAAACAGAATCTAATTGTTTTGCATCTCCAACATCAATATTTTGAATAGCTTGATTTAACTGATTCAGACCAGAAGATAATTGATTAATTTGATCTTTTTGCTCAGATGAAGCCTCTAACTTGCTAGAAAGTTGTTGAATCCCCTCACTTAATTGCTCCATACCCATTCGAAGTGTAGCTGATTGACTAGACAACTGATTAGCTCCTGTTGCAATATTTCCCACTCCGTTTGTATAAGCACTAACACCAGATGAAAATTGATTAAGACCAGCATTGAGCTGAGAAACACCGCCAGTATAGGCCTCTACACCAGTATATAACTGATTGACTCCCCCTACTAATTCAGGACTTTTAGAAGATAATTGATCTAATCCGCTATCTAATTGACTCACTGCACCAGTATATGTAACTAAACCACTATTAAAATTCCCTAAGCCAAGATGAAGTTGTTCAACACCAGAGACATAAGAGGATAATCCTTTAGTAAACTGCTCCGTTCCATTTGAAAATGTTAAACTTGAATCTGCTAAAGAGTGTAGGTTAGTAGTTAATGTTTGACTTCCTGCCACTAACTGATTCGCTCCATCAGTTAGTTTTTCACTACCAGAAGCTGCTTGACTCATACCATCCTTTAAATCGACCATTTTGTTGAATAAAGCTTTAGTATAGGTCTCGGTTACATTGGTAGAAACACTCTGCTTTAATTGTGTCATTGCAGAATCGCTCATCTTGCTGGCAATAAAGCTATGACCACTTGAAGTCTGATAATCGATTTGCATTTGCTCTGGATGATCCGTTAAAATAGAAGCTGCTTTTTCAGATAGATCACTTAGTAAAGTCACTACCATATAGTAATCGCCATTTTCTAATCCCTTCTTACCTTCTTCTTCATCTACAAAATGAAAATCCAAGGTTTTATTTTCTTTTAAATTGGACACCATGTCTTTTCCTATAGACATGCTATTACCATTATAGGAAGCCTCTTTATCATTATTGACAACTGCCACAGGTAAGTCAGACAATTGACCATATGGATCCCACATTGATGACAAAAATATGATATTGTACAGAGCAGGAATAAGAGAAATCCCTATCATGACAATAATAAAGGTTGGTTTTTTAAAAATTGCTTTCCATTCTTTAAACATAGTTTCTCCTTTTTTAAACATATTGTCTAAAATTTTGATATAATAGATTATACATTAAAAAATCTAAATTACAAGATAAAAAATCCATTTTTAGACATATAGTCTAATTTGTTTACAAGGAGGAAATATGCAAGAAAGTAACAAACGCTTAAAAACAAAGCGAACTATTGAAAATGCTATGGTACAATTACTGATGGAACAACCATTTGATCAAATTTCTACTGTCAAGTTAGCAGAAAAAGCCGGAATTAGTCGTTCCAGCTTCTATACTCACTATAAGGATAAGTATGATATGATTGAGCACTATCAAAGCAAACTATTTCATACATTTGAATATATTTTTCAAAAACATGCTCATCACAAAAGAGACGCTATTTTAGAAGTCTTTGAATATCTAGAGTCAGAACCACTTCTGGCTGCTCTTCTTTCTGAAAATGGGACCAAAGAAATCCAAAATTTCTTAAGAAATAAACTTCATATCATGCTCAGCACAGATTTACAAAAACGCTTTATGCAACTGAATCTCAATACCACTGAATTAGAATATAGTAGCATCTATCTAACTCATGCACTTTTTGGTGTCTGTCAAACTTGGATTGCACATGGAAAAAAAGAAAGTCCTCAAGAAATAACAGACTTCCTTATGAAGATGCTTGGTGATACAAATTGATACAAAAAGAGGAACACAACTGTGTTCCCTTTTATCTATACTCCGCCAGTAGGACTCGAACCTACGACATCATGATTAACAGTCATGCGCTACTACCAACTGAGCTATGGCGGATAAAATAGTCCGTACGGGATTCGAACCCGTGTTACCGCCGTGAAAAGGCGGTGTCTTAACCCCTTGACCAACGGACCTTCTATCTGTAGCAGATATAACCATTATATCAATTTCTTACTAATTGTCAATCACTTTTGAGATTTTTTCTCTAAAATATCTTTCAATTTTCTAATTTTTAACCTTGAAATAGGACAGCGATGATCTTCATAGAAAACAACTTCTAGATTCTTTCGGTCAATTTCTCTAATATTGCCTATATTTACCAAAAATGACTTATGAGGAGAATAAAATCGCTGGGTATGTTTGTCCTTTTCCTGAATATCTGTCATGGTACCGTAAAACTCTTTGGCAAAATTCTTACCAATAATGCGTAATTTATGAGAGACACCTGTCGTTTCAATATACAAAATATCATGGTAAGGAATTTTTAAATCATTTCCCTTGTAATTGTAATCAAAATAATCTACAACATCTTCATTTTCAAGTAACATACTTTTAGTGTAGAAAATATTTTGCTCAATTCGCTTCTTAAACATATCATCATTGATATCCTTATCAACAAAATCTAGGGCTGATACCTGGTATTTATAGGTCAAAGTCGCAAACTCTGATCGACTGGTAATAAAGACGATAATAGCGTAAGGATTGTAATGACGAATGAGCTGAGCAACCTCAAATCCTTTTTTCTCAATTCCATGAATATCGATATCTAGGAAATAAAGCTGATTTACTTCATCATTTTCAATGTATTCTTCAAATTCACGAACTTTTCCTGTTGTCTTGTATGATATTGGAATATTCGATTCTTTCGAAATTTCATCCAATATTCTCTCTAGTCTCACTTGATGTTCAATAACATCTTCTAAAATTAAAACTTTCATTCAAATTCCCTCTTAAATCTAATAATTTGTCTAAATGTACTGCCTTCCATCTCTGTTTCTAAAATAATGTTGTTGTACTTATCTAGTAGTTCTTTCACATTATTTAATCCTACTCCGCGATTTCTTCCCTTAGTAGAGAATCCTAATGAAAATAGATCTCCTGAAGGAGTCATCGTCATTTTACATGAATTCTGAATCACAATAACTGTTTCAGTTTCCATCTTAATAACTGCTACTTCCATTTGTTTTTTATAGCTATCAGCTGATCCTTCAACAGCATTGTTCAATAAAACGCTCATGATACGAACCAAATCCAATAGTTCAATTGGGAGCTTAGTAATCGTATCTTTTACTTCCAGTGTAAACTCTACACTGTTATTTCTAGCATAGACAATTGACTGAGCAACCAAACTTCGTAAAGCTGAATCTTCTATGTTGTTCAAATCAAAGTAAGTGTACTTATCTGAACGCAGTTTGTGATTGGCTTTAACCAAAACTTCGTTGTAAACTCTGTCAATTTCCTGTAAATCACCACTGTCAATTGCCATCTGCATACTGACAAGCATCCCAGCATAATCATGTCGAAAACCACGGATTTCATTATACAAACCGACAATTTCATCTGTGTAGTTTTGTAAATGTTTCTGTTCAAATTTCTTCTGCTTCAAAGCAATCTCTTTTTCCATTTGTTCTTTATGCGAATTCATTGCAAAGAAGGTCAAAAGGAGAGAAATAAAGACAATAGATGATAAAATACTTCCAAAACTATTCAAATGTTTAATCGTACTTACCATATCTGAAACGAAAGATACAATATGGAGCAGTAGTAAGGCAAAAAATACTTTTTTCAAGAAAGGATAGAGATAGTCCTTATCAAAATAGTTTAGTTCTAAATGGAAATAACGAATGATTGTTACGATAACGACATAAGTCAACACCGTTACAACTAAAAAGAATAGGTCATAATATTGTAAAACAAAATTGTCTCCTGTTATAGAGGAAAAAATTACAGACAGAAAGGTATGAGTGCTCTCATATAAAAGAGATAGTAGTAAACTTAGGAATAGTCCTCTATCCCTCTCATACTGTTTAATCCATTTAAAATAGGAATATAGCATCAAAGGAAATAAAAATGTTACAATCCCTAATTCATCTAAATGTAGAAGATAAAAGGGAAGGCTAAGTACTATTTCTACTAGTAATGTATAAGCACCAAAAACGTATAGTTCCTTTGTTTTTATTTTACCTTTGCAAATTAAACTGTAACTATGACTAATAATAAAAAAATATAATATAAAATCTACTACTAAGAAAAAATTCATTCTGACACTCCCTTATCTTCTTTTAAGAAAATTAATGAACATTTTATCTATTCTCCTCATCTCCCCACCTTGAATCTTTTGCAAGTCTTTTTCCTTCAAGGCTACAAACTGTTCCAATTTAACTGTGTTTTTCATAATAAAATCTCCTAAAATGTTTTTTTCTTGTAAGCTAACTTACAAAAACCATTATACAAAATGGAATTTCATTTTAGATAAAATTCTCTCAACTGTCATTTTTTTCTCCCCAAGTGTACTTTTTTAAGAAAAAAGCCGGGAAAATTCCCAGCTTTGCTACTATATTGATCCCAGCAGGATTCGAACCTGCGACCGTTCGCTTAGAAGGCGAATGCTCTATCCAGCTGAGCTATGAGACCTAACACAATCATTCTACCAAAAATTCAATTAAAAGTCAATTTTCTATTTATGATAGGGCGATCCCTGCTGAATCGTAAAAGCGCGATAGATTTGTTCAACAAGGACTAGTCTCATTAACTGATGGGGCAAAGTTAGACGGCCAAAACTAACAGAAAGATTAGCTCTCTTTTTTACAGCTGATGATAATCCTAAACTCCCCCCAATAATAAAGGTAAGAGTAGAAAATCCTTTTATAGAAGCTTCTTCTAACTGCTTACTAAATTCTTCCGAGGAGAAAGTTTTCCCTTCTATAGCCAAGACAATAACGAAATCACGGTCACCAACTTTTGATAAAATTCTCTGACCTTCTATTTCTAAAATCTTTTGA
The DNA here is from genome assembly GCA_963522395.1 of uncultured Streptococcus sp. Taxonomy (GTDB): domain Bacteria; phylum Bacillota; class Bacilli; order Lactobacillales; family Streptococcaceae; genus Streptococcus. Next base: position 18,984 of record CAUQZY010000016.1, on the reverse strand, counting down.
TTTTCTGACTCACTGGCCCTATCTGGTGTTTTTTCATCTGCCAGCTCAATCATTTCAAGCTTAGCAAATCGAGAAATTCGTTTTGAATACTCTGCAATACCATCTTTTAAATACTTTTCTTTCAGTTTCCCAACTGTTACAACTTTAATTTTCATGACTCTATTCTAACATATTCTCTATTTTTTCACATCTTATTCACAAAATAAAAGGTTAATTTTAGCCAAGAAAACCACAGATTTTTGAAAGTTATCCACAATCTGTGAAAAACTTTTGTGTTTAAGTTATAATTAAGCTAGTCAGTTTATACTTTCAGTAATTTAAAAATATGGAGGCAAATATGAAACATTTAAAAACATTTTACAAAAAAGGGTTTCAATTATTAGTCGTTATCGTCATTAGCTTTTTTAGTGGAGCCTTGGGTAGTTTTTCAATAGCTCAACTAACTCAAAAAAGTGGTGTAAGTAACTCTAACAACAATAGTACTATTACACAAACTGCCTATAAGAACGAAAATTCAACAACACAGGCTGTTAACAAAGTAAAAGATGCTGTCGTTTCAGTTATTACTTATTCAGCAAATAGACAAAATAGCGTATTTGGTAATGATGATACTGACACAGATTCTCAGCAAATCTCTAGTGAAGGATCTGGGGTTATTTATAAAAAGAATGATAAAGAAGCTTATATTGTCACCAATAATCACGTTATAAATGGTGCCAGCAAAGTAGATATTCGTTTGTCAGATGGAACTAAAGTACCCGGAGAAATTGTCGGAGCGGATACTTTCTCTGATATTGCTGTCGTCAAAATCTCTTCAGAAAAAGTGACAACAGTAGCTGAGTTTGGTGATTCTAGCAAGTTAACCGTAGGAGAAACTGCTATTGCCATCGGTAGCCCATTAGGTTCTGAATATGCAAATACTGTCACTCAAGGTATCGTATCAAGTCTCAATCGAAATGTATCTTTAAAATCTGAAGATGGACAAGCCATTTCTACAAAAGCCATCCAAACTGATACTGCTATTAACCCAGGTAACTCTGGTGGCCCACTAATCAATATTCAAGGACAGGTTATCGGAATTACCTCAAGTAAAATTGCCACAAATGGAGGAACATCTGTAGAAGGCCTTGGTTTTGCAATCCCTGCAAATGATGCTATCAATATTATTGAACAGTTGGAAAAGAACGGAAAAGTGACTCGTCCAGCTTTGGGCATCCAAATGGTCAATCTCTCAAATATTAATACAAGTGATATTAGAAGACTGAATATTCCAAGCAGTGTAACATCTGGTGTAGTTGTTCGTTCTGTGCAAAGTAATATGCCTGCCAATGGTCACCTTGAAAAATACGATGTTATTACAAAAGTAGATGACAAAGAGATTGCTTCATCAACAGACTTACAAAGTGCTCTTTACAATCATTCTATCGGAGACACCATTAAAATAACTTACTATCGTAACGGTAAAGAAGAAACTACATCTATTAAACTTGACAAGAGTTCAGGTGATTTAGAATCTTAATTGACATCTATGTAAAGAAAGCTTTACATAATAGAAAAGATGTGTTAGTGTAGAATCATGGAAAAATTTGAAATGATTTCTATCACGGATATACAAAAAAATCCCTATCAACCTCGAAAAGAATTTGATGGAGAAAAACTACATGAACTAGCACAGTCTATCAAAGAAAATGGGGTCATTCAACCGATTATTGTTCGTCAATCTCCTGTTATTGGTTATGAAATCCTTGCAGGAGAGAGACGCTATCGGGCTTCACTTTTAGCTGGTCTAACGTCTATCCCAGCTGTTGTTAAACAGCTCTCAGACCAAGAGATGATGGTCCAGTCCATCATTGAAAATTTACAAAGAGAAAATTTAAATCCAATAGAAGAAGCACGCGCCTATGAATCTCTTGTAGAGAAAGGATTTACCCATGCTGAAATTGCAGATAAAATGGGCAAGTCTCGTCCTTATATCAGCAACTCCATTCGTTTGCTTTCCTTGCCAGAACAGATCCTCTCAGAAGTAGAAAATGGCAAACTATCACAAGCTCATGCACGTTCTCTAGTTGGGTTGAATAAGGAACAACAAGACTATTTCTTTCAACGAATCATCGAAGAAGATATTTCTGTAAGGAAGTTAGAAGCTCTTCTGACAGAGAAAAAACAAAAGAAGCAGCAAAAAAATGATTATTTCATACAAAATGAAGAGGAACAGTTAAAAAAACTAATCGGATTAGATATTGAAATCAAACTGTCTAAAAAAGATAGTGGAAAAATCATTATTTCTTTTTCAAATCAAGAAGAATACAGTAGAATTATCAACAGCCTGAAATAAGGCTGTTCTTTTATTTTTTTATCTCACAAGGTTATCCACTATTTTTTTCAATAAAAAGCTTAATAAATCAATAGTTTCTGATTTTATCCCCAACCTGTGGATAAAACTTGGTAACATTGTGGATTATTTTTCACAGCTTGTGGAAAATTCTTGTTCTCTATGGTAAAATAGGTCTAGTATTAAACTTTTAAATAGTAAAGGAGGAGAAAGGATTGAAAGAAAAACAATTTTGGAATCGTATATTAGAATTTGCTCAAGAAAGACTGACTCGATCCATGTATGATTTCTATGCTATTCAAGCTGAACTCATTAAGGTAGAGGAAAATGTTGCCACTATATTTTTACCACGCTCTGAAATGGAAATGGTCTGGGAAAAACAACTAAAAGATATTATTGTAGTTGCTGGATTTGAAATTTATGACGCTGAAATAACTCCCCACTATATTTTCACCAAACCTCAAGATACGACTATCTCACAAGTTAAAGAAGATATAAATTCAACTCTTTATGACTATAGTCCAAAGTTAGCATCTATTCCTTATTCGGATACGGGATTAAAAGAAAGGTATACCTTTGATAACTTTATTCAAGGGGATGGAAATGTTTGGGCAGTATCAGCCGCCTTGGCTGTCTCTGAAGATTTGGCTCTGACCTATAATCCTCTTTTTATCTATGGAGGACCTGGGCTTGGCAAGACTCACTTATTAAACGCTATTGGAAATGAAATTCTAAAAAACATTCCTGATGCGCGTGTTAAATATATCCCTGCTGAAAGCTTTATTAATGACTTTCTTGATCACCTAAGACTTGGGGAGATGGAAAAGTTTAAAAAGACCTATCGTAGCCTTGATCTTTTATTAATTGATGATATACAATCTCTAAGTGGTAAAAAAGTTGCAACTCAGGAAGAATTTTTCAATACCTTTAACGCCCTTCATGACAAACAAAAACAGATTGTCCTAACGAGTGATCGTAGTCCAAAACATCTAGAAGGGCTCGAGGAGAGGCTTGTCACGCGCTTTAGTTGGGGATTAACACAAACTATCACACCCCCTGACTTTGAAACACGCATTGCCATTTTACAAAGTAAAACGGAACATTTAGGCTACAATTTCCAAAGTGATACTCTAGAATACCTAGCTGGGCAATTTGATTCAAATGTTCGAGATCTTGAGGGAGCCATCAACGACATCACTTTAATTGCCAGAGTAAAAAAAATCAAGGATATCACTATTGATATTGCTGCAGAAGCTATTAGAGCTCGCAAACAAGATGTTAGCCAAATACTCGTCATCCCAATTGACAAAATCCAAAATGAAGTTGGTAACTTCTATGGAGTTAGTGTCAAAGAAATGAAGGGAAGCAGACGCCTTCAAAATATTGTTTTAGCCCGTCAAGTAGCCATGTATTTATCTAGAGAACTAACAGATAATAGTCTTCCAAAAATTGGGAAGGAATTTGGTGGAAAAGATCATACAACAGTCATTCATGCCCATGCTAAAATTAAATCTTTGATTGATGAAGACGATAATTTACGTTTAGAAATTGAATCAATCAAAAAGAAAATCAAATAACTTGTGGATAACTTTTACTTTTTTATCTTTTTTATCCACATTTTTTAAACAAGCCCAAAAACTAGGTATGCCTTACTTTTAGTCTGTTTTCCACAGATTTCACAGACTCTATTATTACTATTATCCTTCTAATACTAAAAATAAATAAAGGAGAATCCATGATTCATTTTTCAATTAATAAAAATTTATTTCTACAAGCATTAAATACTACTAAGAGAGCTATTAGTTCTAAAAATGCCATTCCTATTTTATCAACTGTCAAAATTGACGTGACCAATGAAGGTGTTACTTTAATTGGTTCAAATGGTCAAATTTCAATTGAAAATTTTATTTCTCAAAAAAATGAAGATGCTGGTTTGTTAATTACTTCTTTAGGTTCGATCCTTCTTGAAGCTTCTTTCTTCATCAATGTGGTATCTAGTCTACCTGATGTGACTCTTGATTTTAAAGAAATTGAACAAAATCAAATTGTTTTAACCAGTGGAAAATCAGAAATTACCTTAAAAGGAAAAGATAGCGAACAGTACCCACGAATCCAAGAAATTTCAGCAAGCACTCCTTTGATTCTTGAAACAAAATTACTCAAGAAAATTATCAATGAAACAGCTTTTGCTGCAAGTACACAAGAAAGTCGTCCAATTTTAACAGGTGTTCATTTTGTATTGAGTCAACATAAGGAGCTAAAAACAGTGGCAACAGACTCTCATCGTCTAAGCCAGAAAAAATTAACGCTTGAGAAAAATAGTGATGATTTTGATGTTGTCATTCCTAGCCGTTCTCTACGCGAATTTTCAGCGGTATTTACAGATGATATCGAAACTGTAGAGATTTTCTTTGCCAATAACCAAATTCTCTTTAGAAGCGAAAATATTAGCTTCTATACTCGTCTCCTAGAAGGAAACTATCCTGATACAGATCGCTTGATTCCAACAGACTTTAACACTACTATTACTTTTGATGTTGTAAACTTACGCCAGTCAATGGAACGTGCTCGTCTTTTATCAAGTGCGACTCAAAATGGTACTGTGAAACTTGAAATTAAAGATGGGATTGTTAGAGCCCATGTTCACTCTCCAGAAGTTGGTAAAGTAAACGAAGAAATCGATACTGATCAGGTTACTGGTGAAGATTTGACTATTAGTTTCAACCCAACTTACTTGATTGATTCACTCAAAGCTTTAAATAGCGAAAAGGTGACCATTAGCTTTATCTCAGCTGTTCGTCCATTTACTCTTGTGCCAGCAGATACTGACGAAGACTTCATGCAGCTTATTACACCAGTTCGTACAAATTAAGTGAAAGAGGTTGAGCCTAGCTCGCCTCTTTTATGATATAATCGAAAAAGAAAAGGAGAGTAGTATGTATCAAGTTGGAAATTTTGTTGAAATGAAAAAACCACATGCTTGTACAATCAAGTCAACTGGTAAAAAAGCAAATCGTTGGGAAATTACACGTGTAGGGGCAGATATCAAAATCAAATGTAGTAATTGTGACCATGTTGTCATGATGGGGCGCTATGATTTTGATCGAAAAATGAATAAAATTATTGACTGAGAACCCTTAGTTAGAGGGTTAGCAAGTTTTCCCTTTTTGTGTTATAATATTAGGGATTGAAATGAAAACGGAGAATGAGAAAATATGGCTTTAACAGCAGGTATCGTTGGTTTGCCAAACGTTGGTAAATCAACACTATTTAATGCAATTACAAAAGCAGGAGCAGAGGCTGCAAACTATCCATTTGCGACGATTGATCCAAACGTTGGAATGGTTGAGGTTCCAGATGAACGCCTACAAAAACTAACGGAAATGATCACTCCTAAAAAGACAGTTCCAACAACATTTGAATTTACAGATATCGCAGGAATTGTAAAAGGAGCTTCAAAAGGAGAAGGGCTAGGGAATAAATTCTTGGCTAATATCCGTGAAGTAGACGCGATTGTTCACGTAGTTCGTGCTTTTGATGATGAAAATGTCATGCGTGAACAAGGACGTGAAGATGCCTTTGTAGATCCACTTGCAGATATTGATACGATTAACCTAGAGTTGATTCTTGCTGACTTAGAATCAGTGAACAAACGATATGCGCGTGTAGAAAAGATGGCACGTACGCAAAAAGATAAAGAATCAGTAGCAGAATTCAATGTTCTTCAAAAGATTAAACCAGTCCTTGAAGATGGAAAATCAGCTCGCACCATCGAATTTACAGATGAAGAACAAAAAGTTGTCAAAGGTCTCTTCCTTTTGACAACTAAACCAGTTCTTTATGTTGCCAATGTAGATGAGGATGTGGTTTCAGAGCCAGATTCTATCGACTATGTCAAACAAATTCGTGAATTTGCAGCGACAGAAAATGCTGAAGTAGTCGTTATTTCTGCGCGTGCTGAGGAAGAAATTTCTGAGTTAGACGATGAAGATAAGCAAGAGTTTCTTGAAGCACTTGGGTTGACAGAATCAGGCGTTGACAAGTTGACTCGTGCAGCTTACCACTTACTTGGACTGGGAACTTACTTCACAGCTGGTGAAAAAGAAGTTCGTGCTTGGACTTTCAAACGTGGTATGAAGGCTCCTCAAGCAGCTGGAATTATTCACTCAGACTTTGAAAAAGGATTTATTCGTGCAGTAACCATGTCATATGAGGATCTAGTGAAATACGGATCTGAAAAGGCCGTAAAAGAAGCTGGACGTTTGCGTGAAGAAGGAAAAGAATATATCGTTCAAGATGGCGATATCATGGAATTCCGCTTTAATGTCTAAAAAATTAATAAATAGTGTCAATTAGGTTGGAAAAAAATTCCAACCCTTTTGGCTTTTGAAAGGAAAAATAAATGACCAAATTACTTGTAGGCTTAGGAAATCCAGGGGATAAATATTTTGAAACAAAACACAATGTTGGTTTTATGTTGATTGACCAACTAGCGAAGAAACAGAATGTCACTTTTACACACGATAAGATATTTCAAGCTGACCTAGCATCCTTTTTCCTAAATGGAGAAAAAATTTATCTTGTCAAACCAACGACATTTATGAATGAAAGTGGAAAAGCGGTTCATGCTTTATTAACTTATTATGGTTTGGATATTGAAGATTTACTCATCATTTACGACGACCTTGACATGGAAATTGGGAAAATTCGTTTAAGAGCAAAGGGCTCTGCAGGCGGTCATAATGGTATCAAGTCTATTATTCAACATATAGGGACTCAGGTCTTTAATCGTGTTAAGATTGGAATCGGAAGACCTAAAAATGGCATGTCAGTTGTTAACCATGTTTTGAGTAAATTTGACAATGATGATTATATTGGTATTTTACAGTCTATTGACAAAGTTGACGATTCTGTAAACTACTATTTACAAGAGAAAAATTTTGAGAAAACAATGCAGAGGTATAACGGATAAATGGTGACCTTATTAGATTTATTCTCAGAAAATGATCAGATCAAAAAATGGCATCAAAATCTGACAGATAAGAAAAGACAACTAATACTTGGTTTATCAACGTCTACTAAGGCTCTTGCAATTGCTAGTAGTTTGAGACAGAAAGATAAGATTGTGTTATTGACGTCAACTTATGGAGAAGCAGAAGGAATGGTTAGTGATCTTCTATCTATCTTGAGTGAGGAACTTGTCTATCCATTTTTGGTAGATGATTCCCCTATGGTGGAGTTTTTGATGTCTTCACAAGAAAAAATCATTTCACGAGTTGAAGCCTTGCGTTTTTTGACTGATCCGTCTAAAAAAGGGATTTTAGTATGTAATATCGCAGCAAGTCGCTTGATTTTACCGTCTCCCAATGTATTCAAAGATAGTATTGTAAAAATAACAGTTGGTGAAGAATATGACCCACACGCGCTTATCCATCAGTTAAAGGAAATAGGCTATCGAAAAGTTACACAAGTACAAACTCAAGGAGAATTTAGTCTTCGAGGAGATATTTTAGATATTTTTGAAATATCCCAGTTAGAACCTTGCCGAATTGAGTTTTTTGGTGATGAAGTCGATGGTATCAGGTCATTTGAAGTCGAAACACAATTATCGAAAGAAAATCAGACAGAACTTACTATCTTTCCAGCTAGTGATATGCTTTTGAGAGAAAAGGATTATCAACGAGGTCAGTCAGCTTTAGAAAAACAAATTTCAAAGACCTTATCACCTATTTTAAAATCATACCTAGAAGAAATTCTTTCAAGTTTTCACCAAAAACAAATTCATTCTGATTCACGGAAATTTTTATCTTTGTGTTATGACAAGACATGGACTGTTTTTGACTATATTGAAAAAGATACTCCAATATTCTTTGATGATTATCAAAAATTAATGAATCAGTATGAAGTATTTGAAAGAGAATTAGCACAATACTTTACAGAAGAATTACAGAACAGTAAAGCATTTTCTGAGATGCAGTATTTTGCAGATACAGAGCAAATCTATAAAAAACAGAGTCCGGTTACCTTTTTCTCTAATCTACAAAAGGGGTTAGGAAATCTCAAGTTTGACCAAATTTATCAATTTAATCAATATCCTATGCAGGAGTTTTTCAATCAATTTTCTTTTCTAAAAGAAGAAATTGAGAGATACAAAAAAATGGATTACACTATTATTCTACAGTCTAGCAATTCAATGGGAAGTAAAACATTGGAGGATGTTTTAGAGGAATATCAGATTAAATTAGATTCCAGAGATAAGTCAAGTATCTGTAAAGAATCTGTAAACTTAATCGAGGGTAATCTCAGACATGGTTTTCATTTTGTAGATGAAAAGATTTTATTGATAACTGAACATGAGATTTTTCAAAAGAAATTGAAACGTCGTTTTCGAAGACAACATGTTTCGAATGCAGAGAGATTAAAAGATTACAATGAACTTGAAAAAGGGGACTACGTTGTTCACCATATCCATGGAATTGGTCAATATCTAGGGATTGAAACAATTGAAATCAAAGGGATTCACCGTGATTATGTCAGTGTTCAATACCAAAATGGGGATCAAATCTCTATCCCAGTGGAACAGATTCATCTACTTTCCAAATACGTTTCAAGTGACGGTAAAGCACCTAAACTCAATAAATTAAATGATGGTCATTTCAAAAAAGCAAAGCAAAAAGTTAAGAACCAGGTAGAGGATATAGCTGACGATTTAATTAAACTTTATTCTGAGCGCAGCCAGTTGAAGGGGTTTGATTTCTCAGCTGATGATGAGGATCAACATGCTTTTGATGATGCCTTCCCTTATGTTGAAACGGATGATCAACTTCGTAGTATTGAGGAAATCAAGAGAGATATGCAGACTTCTCAACCAATGGATCGACTTTTAGTTGGGGATGTTGGTTTTGGAAAGACTGAAGTTGCTATGCGTGCAGCCTTTAAGGCAGTCAATGATCACAAACAAGTTGTCGTTCTAGTTCCGACGACGGTTTTAGCGCAACAGCACTATACCAATTTTAAGGAACGATTCCAAAATTTTGCAGTTAATATTGATGTGCTGAGTCGTTTTAGAAGCAAAAAAGAGCAGACTGAAACACTTGAAAAATTGAAAAATGGCCAAGTTGATATTTTGATTGGAACCCATCGTGTTTTATCAAAAGATGTTGTATTTGCTGATTTGGGCTTGATAATTATTGATGAGGAACAGCGATTTGGTGTCAAGCATAAGGAAACCTTGAAAGAACTGAAAAAACAAGTAGATGTCCTGACCTTGACAGCAACGCCAATTCCTCGTACCCTTCACATGTCTATGCTGGGAATCAGAGATTTGTCTGTTATTGAAACTCCGCCGACTAATCGCTATCCAGTGCAAACCTATGTTTTAGAAAAGAATGATAGTGTGATTCGTGATGCTGTTTTGCGTGAAATGGAGCGTGGAGGTCAAGTTTACTATCTTTACAATAAAGTTGACACAATTGACCAGAAGGTTTCAGAATTACAGGAGTTGATTCCGGAGGCTTCGATTGGTTATGTTCATGGGCAAATGAGTGAGATTCAGTTAGAAAATACTCTACTGGATTTCATTGAAGGTCAGTATGATATTTTGGTGACAACTACCATTATTGAGACAGGGGTGGACATTCCAAATGCCAATACTTTATTTATTGAAAATGCGGACCATATGGGCTTGTCAACCTTGTATCAGTTAAGAGGAAGAGTCGGTCGTAGTAATCGTATTGCTTATGCCTATCTCATGTATCGTCCAGAAAAATCAATCAGTGAAGTTTCTGAAAAGAGATTAGAAGCAATTAAAGGATTTACAGAATTGGGCTCCGGATTTAAGATTGCTATGCGAGATCTTTCGATTCGTGGAGCAGGAAATCTTTTAGGCAAATCCCAGTCTGGTTTTATTGATTCTGTTGGTTTTGAATTGTATTCGCAGTTACTAGAAGAAGCTATTGCTAAACGAAACGGTAATGCTGACACTAATACAAGAACCAGAGGGAATGCTGAGTTGATTTTGCAAATTGATGCCTATCTTCCTGATACTTATATTTCTGATCAACGACATAAGATTGAAATTTACAAGAAAATTCGTCAAATTGACAACCGTGTCAATTATGAAGAATTACAGGAAGAATTGATGGACCGCTTTGGAGAATACCCAGACGTTGTAGCTTACCTTTTAGAAATTGGTTTAGCCAAGTCATACTTGGACAAGGTCTTTGTTCAACGTGTGGAAAGAAAAGATAATAAGATGACAGTACAATTTGAAAAAATTACTCAGCGACTGTTCTTGCCTCAAGATTATTTTAAAGCTTTATCCGCAACGAATTTAAAAGCAGCCATAACTGAGAATAAGGGATTAATGGAAGTTGTATTTGATATCCGAAACAAGAAGGATTATGAAATTTTAGAAGGTCTGCTCATTTTTGGAGAAAGCTTATTAGAGATAAAAGAATCAAAGGAAGCAATTTCCCTTTAACATTTTTCTTCTATAAAAGGGATAAAAATGGTACAATAATAATTTGAGGTAATAAAAATGAGATTAGACAAATATTTAAAAGTATCAAGAATTATCAAGCGTCGTACAGTCGCAAAAGAAGTAGCAGATAAAGGCAGAATCAAGGTAAATGGAATCTTGGCTAAAAGTTCAACGGATTTGAAAGTTAATGACCAAGTTGAAATTCGTTTTGGAAATAAGTTGCTACTTGTAAAAGTACTAGAGATGAAAGATAGTACAAAAAAAGAAGATGCAGCAGGCATGTATGAAATTATCAGTGAAACACGGGTAGAAGAAAATGTCTAAAAATATCGTACAATTGAATAATTCTTTTATTCAAAATGAACATCAACGTCGTCGCTATCTGATGAAGGAACGACAAAAACGTAATCGTTTCATGGGTTGGGTTCTTATTTTGATGATTTTATTGTTCATTTTACCAACTTATAATCTTGCTCAAAGTTATCACCAATTACTCCAAAGACGTCAACAGTTATCAGACTTGCAAACTCAGTATCAAACCTTGAGTGAGGAAAAGGAGAAAGAGACAGCTTTTGCTACAAAGTTGAAAGATGAAGATTACGCTGCTAAATACATGCGTGCAAAATATTATTATTCTAAGAATCGAGAAGCTGTTTATACGATTCCTGACTTGCTCCCAAGGTGATAAAATGGAAAATTTATTAGATGTAATAGAGCAATTTTTGAGTCTATCGGATGAAAAGCTGGAAGAGTTAGCTGATAAAAATCAATTATTGCGTTTACAAGAAGAAAAGGAAAGGAAGAATGCGTAAATTCTTAATTATTTTGTTGCTACCGAGTTTTTTGACAGTTTCAAAAGTAGTTAGCACAGAAAAAGAAGTAGTCTATACTTCAAAAGAAATTTATTACCTTTCACAATCTGACTTTGGTATTTATTTTAGAGAAAAGCTAAGTTCTCCCATGGTTTATGGAGAGGTTCCTGTTTATGCAAATGAAGATTTAGTGGTAGAAACTGGAAAATTGACTCCTAAAACAAGTTTCCAAATAACGGAGTGGCGTTTAAATAAACAAGGAATTCCGGTATTTAAGTTATCCAACCATCAATTTATAGCTGCAGACAAACGATTTTTATATGATCATTCAGATGTAACTCCAACAATAAAAAAAGTATGGTTAGAATCTGATTTTAAACTGTACAATAGTCCTTATGATTTAAAAGAAGTGAAATCATCCTTATCAGCTTATTCTCAGGTATCAATCGATAAGACCATGTTTGTAGAAGGAAAAGAATTTCTACATATTGATCAGGCTGGATGGGTGGATAAAGAGTCAACTTCTGAAGAAGATAATCGGATGAGTAAAGTCCAAGAAATGTTATCGGAAAAATATCAGAAGGATTCATTTTCTATTTATGTTAAGCAACTGACTACTGGAAAAGAAGCTGGTATCAATCAAGATGAAAAGATGTATGCAGCTAGTGTTTTGAAACTCCCTTATCTTTATTATACGCAAGAAAAAATAAATGAGGGTATTTATCAGTTAGACACGACTGTAAAATACGTATCTGCAGTTAATGATTTTCCAGGTTCTTATAAACCAGAGGGAAGTGGTAGCCTCCCTAAAAAAGAGGATAATAAAGAATATTCTCTCAAGGACTTAATAACAAAAGTAGCTAAAGAATCGGATAATGTAGCTCATAATATATTAGGATATTACATTTCAAACCAATCTGATGCCACATTCAAATCCAAGATGTCTGCTATTATGGGAGATGATTGGGATTCAAAAGAAAAATTGATTTCTTCCAAGATGGCTGGGAAGGTTATGGAAGCCATTTATAACCAAAATGGATTTGTATTGGAATCTTTGACTAAAACAGATTTTGATAATGATCGAATTGCCAAAGGTGTTTCTGTTAAAGTAGCTCATAAAATTGGGGATGCGGACGAATTTAAGCATGATACGGGTGTTGTCTATGCAGATTCGCCATTCGTTATTTCTATTTTCACTAAGAATTCTGATTATGATATGATTTCTCAGATATCCAAGGATGTTTATGAGGTTCTAAAATGAGGGAACAGGATTTTTTAAATCATTTTCTCAAGAGAGGATATTTTAAAAAGCATACTAAGGTGGTGCTAGCTCTTTCTGGTGGATTAGATTCTATGTTTCTATTTAAGGTATTATCTACTTATCAAAAAGAGTTAGAAATTGAATTGATCCTAGCTCATGTGAATCATAAGCAGAGAGTAGAATCAGATTGGGAAGAAAAGGAATTAAGGAAGTTGGCTGCTGAAGCAGAGCTTCCTATTTATATCAGCAATTTTTCAGGAGAATTTTCAGAAGCGCGTGCTCGAAATTTTCGTTATGATTTTTTTCAAGAGGTCATGAAAAAGACAGGTGCGACAGCCTTAGTCACTGCCCACCATGCTGATGATCAGGTGGAAACGATTTTGATGCGTTTGATTCGAGGCACTCGTTTGCGCTATCTATCAGGAATTAAGGAGAAGCAAGTAGTAGGAGAGATAGAAATCATTCGGCCCTTCTTGCATTTTCAGAAAAAAGACTTCCCTCCAATTTTTCACTTTGAAGATATATCAAATCAGGAAAATCATTATTTTCGCAATCGTATTCGAAATTCTTACTTACCAGAATTAGAAAAAGAAAATCCTCGATTTAGAGATGCAATCTTAAGTATCGGAAATGAAATTTTAGATTATGACTTAGCCATAGCTGAATTATCTAACAATATTGATGTAGAAGATTTACAGCAGCTATTGTCTTACTCTGAGTCGACACAAAGAGTTTTACTTCAAACTTATCTGAATCGTTTTCCAGATTTGAATCTTACAAAAGCGCAGTTTGAAGAAGTTCGGCAAATTTTAAAAACTAAAAGCCAGTATCGTCATCCGCTTAAAAATGGTTATGAATTAGTAAAAGAGTATCAACAGTTTCGGATTTATAAAATCAGTCCTCAGTCTGATGAAAAGGAAGATGAACTTGTGTTACACTATCAAAATCAGGTATCTTACCAAGGTTATTTATTTTCCTTTGGACTTCCTTTAGAAGGTGAATTAATTCAGCAGGTACCTGTTTCACGGGAAACATCAATACACATTCGTCATCCAAAAACAGGAGATTTTTTGATTCAAAATGGGCATAGAAAAAAACTCAGACGTCTATTTATTGATTTGAAAATCCCTATGGAAAAGCGAAAATCAGCTCTAATTATTGAGCAATTTGGTGAAATTGTCTCAATTTTGGGAATTGCGACCAGTAATTTGAGTAAAAACACGAAAAATGATATAATGAACACTGTACTTTATATAGAAAAAATAGATAGGTAAAAAAATGTTAGAAAACGATATTAAAAAAATCCTCGTTTCACAAGATGAAATTACAGAAGCAGCTAAAAAACTAGGTGCTCAATTAACTAAAGACTATGCAGGAAAAAATCCGATTTTAATTGGAATTTTAAAAGGATCTATTCCTTTTATGGCTGAATTGGTAAAACATATTGATACACATATTGAAATGGACTTCATGATGGTTTCTAGCTATCATGGTGGAACAGCAAGTAGTGGTGTCATTAATATCAAGCAAGATGTGACTCAAGATATCAAAGGAAGACATGTTCTGTTTGTAGAAGATATCATTGATACAGGTCAAACTTTGAAGAGTTTAAGAGATATGTTTAAAGCAAGAGAGGCTGCTTCTGTTAAAATTGCAACCTTGTTGGATAAACCAGAAGGACGTGTTGTAGAAATTGAGGCAGACTATACCTGCTTTACTATCCCAAATGAGTTTGTAGTAGGTTATGGTTTAGACTACAAAGAAAACTATCGTAATCTTCCTTATGTTGGAGTATTGAAAGAAGAAGTGTATTCAAATTAGAAAGAACAATTTTTAATGAAAAAACAAAATAATGGTTTAATTAAAAATCCTTTTCTATGGTTATTACTTATTTTTTTCCTAGTTACAACTTATCAGTATTTTAGTACAGGTAGTGTTGCAGGGAAAAGTGAGCAAATTAATTATACAGAATTGGTAAAAGAAATTACCGATGACAATGTAAAAGAATTGACTTACCAACCAAATGGCAGTGTTATCGAGGTTTCGGGTGTTTATAAAAATCCTAAAACAAGTAAAGAAGAAACAGGCATTCAGTTCTTTTCTCCTTCTGCTATAACAGTAGAGAAATTTTCAAGTATTATTCTTCCTTCAGATACTACAGTATCAGAATTGCAAAAACTTGCTTCTGACCATAAAGCGGAAGTAACTATTAAGCATGAAAGTTCAAGTGGTATGTGGATTAATATTCTTGTATCCATTGTGCCATTCGGTATTCTTTTCTTCTTCCTATTCTCTATGATGGGAAATATGGGAGGAAATAATAGCCGTAACCCAATGAGTTTTGGACGTAGTAAGGCTAAAGCCGCAAATAAAGAAGATATTAAAGTAAGATTTTCAGATGTTGCTGGAGCTGAGGAAGAAAAACAAGAACTAGTTGAAGTTGTTGAATTTTTAAAAGATCCAAAACGATTTACAAAACTTGGGGCTCGTATTCCAGCAGGTGTCCTTCTAGAGGGACCTCCGGGAACAGGTAAAACTTTGCTTGCTAAGGCAGTAGCCGGAGAAGCAGGTGTTCCATTCTTTAGTATCTCAGGATCGGACTTTGTAGAAATGTTTGTCGGAGTTGGAGCTAGTCGTGTTCGTTCTCTTTTTGAAGATGCCAAAAAAGCAGCACCAGCTATCATCTTTATCGATGAAATTGATGCTGTTGGACGTCAACGTGGAGTTGGTCTTGGCGGAGGAAATGACGAACGTGAACAAACCTTGAATCAACTCTTGATTGAGATGGATGGTTTTGAGGGAAATGAAGGGATTATCGTCATTGCTGCGACAAACCGTTCAGATGTACTTGACCCTGCCCTTCTGCGTCCAGGACGTTTTGATAGAAAAGTCTTGGTTGGTCGCCCTGATGTTAAAGGTCGTGAAGCAATCTTGAAAGTTCATGCTAAGAACAAGCCTTTAGCAGAAGATGTTGATTTGAAATTAGTGGCTCAACAAACTCCAGGTTTTGTTGGTGCTGATTTAGAGAATGTCTTGAATGAAGCTGCTTTAGTTGCTGCTCGTCGCAATAAATCGATAATTGATGCCTCAGATATTGATGAAGCAGAAGATAGAGTTATTGCTGGTCCTTCTAAGAAAGATAAGACAGTGTCACAAAAAGAACGTGAATTGGTTGCCTACCATGAGGCAGGACATACCATTGTAGGTCTAGTCTTGTCGAATGCCCGCGTTGTTCATAAGGTCACAATTGTTCCAAGAGGTCGTGCAGGTGGTTACATGATTGCACTTCCTAAAGAAGATCAAATGCTTCTATCTAAAGAAGATATGAAAGAGCAATTAGCTGGCTTAATGGGGGGACGTGTAGCTGAAGAAATTATCTTTAATGTCCAAACTACAGGAGCTTCAAACGACTTTGAACAAGCGACACAAATGGCGCGTGCAATGGTTACAGAGTACGGTATGAGTGAAAAACTTGGCCCAGTACAATATGAAGGAAACCATGCTATGTTTGGTGCACAGAGCCCTCAAAAATCAATTTCAGAACAAACAGCTTATGAAATTGACGAAGAGGTTCGTTCATTATTGAATGAAGCACGAAATAAAGCTGCTGAAATTATTCAGTCAAATCGTGAAACTCACAAGTTGATTGCAGAAGCATTATTGAAATACGAAACATTGGATAGTACACAAATTAAATCTCTTTACGAAACAGGAAAGATGCCTGAAATAGTAGAAGAGGAATCACATGCATTATCTTATGATGAAGTGAAGTCAAAAATGAATGACGAAAAATAACACTTAAAGAGGCGCCAATGTCGTTAAGTTAGTGATCTAACTGTTTGAATAGGAGGTGTGATTGAGGTCATCAAAGTGACTCTCTATCGCATCTCCTATTTTTTGCATGACAAATAAAGGTTTTTCACCCCATTTTTTGAGATTTATGTTACTCTATAGATGAAATCAACTACCGAATGGTCCTTTATCTTTCTTGGATGTTTTCGATTCGGTCGAATAATAGATAACTGTTTCTTGAGGTAGTTTTTCAACTGGAGGGAAGAAAGTGAATCGGTAAAAAACAAACGGCAGGCATAAGCCGCATCTGAGAAACACACTTTATATCTTTGTTTTTTGTGACTACTGTCGATGGCAACTTGCGAGGTTACCCAACGACAAAAGTTAAAATTTGTAAAGCGAGCAAAGATTTCTTGGAGAATCCCTTCCTTCTTTTTTGCATGAAAATTGACCAAGCCAACACTGTATTTCAGGTCACGAAAACTAGTCTCTATGCCCCATCTGCTGGCGTAGAGATTTTTTAATTCTTGGACTGAATAGTCTGTATTTGTCACTAAAGTTTCGTATTTTCCTTCTTCCACTTCTAAACGCACCATACGAAAAGGAAGTTCATAGAGTGCTACAGGATCCTGTTTTTGACTTGTTTCTGGAAGAAAATCAAAAGTAGAATTGTGTGGAATAAAATGATAGTCATTGGGAAAATCACGATAAAGTTTTTTGAGCTGATTGGTTTGCTTTCGTGATAATGTTAGAGAAAATGTTTGATCAAAACACTCTGTATTTGGCAAGTTGAAGGAGGAATACATAGATTGTTTCCCATCTCGAATTCGGATAAGGTAAAGCCAACCTTTTTCTTGAAAATGAGCCATGAGATTGTAACTTTCATAGCCTCCATCATCTGAATCAGAGCTAAGCGATCATGTTGCCTATGTTTGTCTTGAATAGAAACATCTCTATAGACTCTAGTCGCCAAGTCGTATAGGGCATTTATGTGTATGAGATTATAGGATTTAACATCCGTTTGGGTTTGAACAGAGGTTTCTGAGTCCATGGGATTTCGAGGAATACAGACATCACTCCCATCAGTAGCGAATATTGGAAAATCAGTATTAAGTGGAATAGGTGCTGTGAATTCTTTTAATAGGGCATAGAAAGCCTCAGGTTTTATTTGATAGCGTCTCTGAACAAAGGCTAAATTTGAAACTGTCAGTCTAGCATCTAGTAATTCTTTTGACAGTGATTTCCCACCCATTCCCAGAATTGTACAAATCATAGTTTCTAGTGATAAACTTCTTTTACGAGTAAAGGCCTGTTCATCTTGTTTGACGAACTCAACTTTTTGACCAATGATACTCTGAATACTATTATTCAAGTGGGCTTTTATTTGTTTTATCATGGGAAATCCCTCCTTAACTATAAGTTTATCACATAAAAAAGAAACCCAAATACAGAATTGTATTTGAATTTCTTAACTTAATGACATTGAGAGAGGCGTGTCCTCTCTTTTTTGTGCAGTTGAGACGGTGTAGGGAGCAGAATGGATGAAATGAATCAAATTATCTTCTTTATTTGTTAAACTGTATCTAGAAAGGGGAACATAATGCTTAAAGAATTGTATGAAGAAGTCCAGGGAATTGTATATAAGTGTAGAAATGAATATTACCTTCATTTATGGGAACTATCGGATTGGGATCAAGAGGGTATGATTTGCTTGCATGAATTGATTAGTAAAGAAGAAGGAATAGTAGAAGATATTCCTCGTTTAAGGAAATATTTTAAGACTAAGTTCCGGAATCGAATTCTAGACTATATCCGTAAGCAAGAAAGTCAAAAAAGAAGATATGATAAAGAACCATATGAAGAAGTAGGAGAGATTAGCCATCGTATAAGTGAGGGAGGTCTCTGGCTGGATGATTACTATCTTTTTCATGAAACACTAAGAGATTATAGAAGTAAACAAAATAAAGAACAACAAGAAGAGTTAGAACGCGTTTTAAGAAATGAACGTTTCCGAGGTCGTCAAAGAGTGTTAAGAGACTTACGTATTGTGTTTAAAGAGTTTAATATTGGGCTGAAATAGTCAAATTTAAAAAAGTCGAAAAAAATTGGAAAAAGTAGTTGACAAAAAATAAAAAGTCGGTATAATAGTAAGAGTTGAAAATAACAACTCTGGTCCGTTGGTCAAGGGGTTAAGACACCGCCTTTTCACGGCGGTAACACGGGTTCGAATCCCGTACGGACTATGGTATATTGCGGTTGAAACACTTGATGAAAAAAAGTTTCAAAAAAACTTAAAAAAGTTTCA
>CAUQZY010000015.1:0-29361 GCA_963522395.1 uncultured Streptococcus sp. | reverse complement strand
AAACATTTGGTACAAGCGCTATGTAGAACTAAAGAATCGGTAAAGTTGTCAAACTGGGGTGAAGGCCCTGGTTTTTTTATTTTAAAAACCCAGCTTTGCAGCTGGGCTTATCCTTATATATCCAATTTTGTCACTGTAAATTTGATATGGGAATAGTCTTTTTCAACATCCTTATCCAGCAAGAAAGCCGTGGCATCTTTCTTAACCTGAAGCAAATCAATATTCTGGGCTTGGGCCGCATAGACGCATCCACAATAACATTGACGATAGATATCATACTCTTCACACATCTCTACTGAACGTTTGTAGCCTTGATTTTTCTTGAAATCACTTGGAAGATAGTGTGTTGTGTAAATTTTTTGCACATCGATTCCGATGCTGTTGATGGTTTGAGAATTCTTATGAGGACTGATGGTTAAAGCCGAACCGAAGTAGTCAAAGCCTAAATCCATAGCCACTTGAGCTGTCTTATCCAGTCGATAGTCAAAGCAAACCTTGCAACGGTCGCCACCTTCTGGCTCTTCTTCCAGTCCTCTGACTAACTTACGGTATTCATTTGGTTCGTAGGGAGCTTCTAGATACTGGACCGTATTTCCTGTCCTCTCATTGAAATCACTGACAAATTTCTTGGTGACGTAAGCCCGCTTATGGTATTCTGCCTTAGGATGGATATTAGAATTGGCAAAATAAATGGTCACGTCTGCATACTTAGTCAAATATTCTAGAGTATAGGTACTGCAAGGGGCACAGCAAACGTGCATGAGAATAGTTGGGCGTTGCTCATTTTTCTCCCATACTTGTACCATCTTCTGCATGACACGGTCATAATTAATCTTCTGATTGGGATTCATCTTGCTCAGAATTTCTTCTACATCGATCATGTTCTTCTCCTTTTTCTAGTCTTATTTTATCATATAAGTTAGGAGAGCTCAAATCAATTTAGAAATGAACATCATAAAAAGGAGGGGTAGTCATTCCCTCCTTTTGTACTTTTTATAAGTTGTTTTCTATAGAAAGCTTACATCATGCCGCCCATCATGCTTGGATCCATTGCCGGAGCTGGGGCTGCTGGTTCTGGTTTATTTGCTACGACTGCTTCTGTAGTCAAAATCAAGCTGGCTACAGATGCTGCATTTTGTAAGGCTGAACGGCTCACTTTAACTGGGTCGATGATTCCCTCTTCAATCATATTGACCCACTCGCCAGTTGCTGCGTTGAATCCTGTACCAAGCTCAGCATTTTTCAAACGATCGATAACAATAGATCCTTCAAATCCTGCATTGTGTGCGATCTGACGAACAGGTTCTTCCAAGGCACGGAGAACAATATTGCGTCCTGTTGCTTCGTCTCCTGTCAATTCCAAATCAGCCACGGCTGGGATAACATTTACAAGGGCTGTTCCACCACCTGCAACGATTCCTTCTTCAACAGCTGCACGAGTAGCGTTGAGGGCATCTTCAATGCGGAGTTTCATTTCTTTCAACTCAGTTTCAGTTGCAGCTCCGACCTTGATTACTGCTACACCACCTGACAATTTCGCCAAGCGTTCTTGCAATTTTTCACGGTCAAATTCAGAAGTTGTGGTTTCGATTTGAGACTTGATAACCGCAACACGGTGAGAAATCGCTTCAGGATTTCCAGCACCTTCTACGATAACCGTGCTATCTTTGTCCACAGTTACTCTAGCTGCTTGACCAAGTGCTTCAATTGTCGCATCTTTCAACTCAAGACCAAGGTCTTCTGTGATAACTGTTCCACCTGTCAAGATGGCGATATCTTCAAGCATTGCTTTACGACGGTCACCGAAACCAGGCGCCTTGACTGCTACCACGTTGAAGGTTCCACGAATCTTGTTCAAGACAAGAGTTGGAAGAGCTTCGCCATCAACGTCATCCGCAATAATTAAGAGTGGACGATTGCTTTGGAGAATGCTTTCTAGGAGTGGCAAGATTTCTTGGATATTGGAAATCTTCTTGTCGGTAATCAAGATGTATGGATTTTCAAGATCAGCCACCATTTTTTCGCTATCTGTCACCATGTACTGTGAAAGGTAACCACGGTCGAACTGCATACCTTCCACAACTTCAAGCTCTGTTTCCATACCACGTGACTCTTCGATTGTGATGACACCGTCTTTACCAACTTTTTCCATTGCTTCAGAGATGTATTCGCCGACTTTTTCAGAACGAGAAGATACGGCAGCAACTTGAGCGATGGCTTCTTTGTTGGCAACAGGGATGGCATTATTTTTCAAGGCTTCAACTGCTGCAGCGACTGCTGTTTCAATCCCACGACGGATGCCGATTGGATTTGCTCCAGCAGTAACGTTCTTAATTCCTTCACGGACAATTGCTTGGGTCAAAACAGTTGCAGTTGTAGTCCCGTCACCTGCAATATCATTGGTTTTTGAAGCTACTTCTGATACCAATTTGGCACCCATATTTTCAAAATGGTCTTCCAATTCGATTTCTTTGGCAATGGTCACACCGTCATTGGTAATCAAGGGTGAGCCAAATGATTTTTCCAACACAACGTTACGACCTTTTGGTCCCAAGGTTACTTTAACAGTGTCTGCAAGGATATCGACACCACGAACCATAGCTGAACGGGCATCTGATGAAAATTTAATTTCTTTTGACATACTTACTTTCTCCTTCTATTCTTCAATGATTGCCAAGATGTTAGCTTCGCCTACGATGATGTACTTTTCATCGCCGTCTTTGACATCAAGACCTGCGTGAGCTTCAACTAAGACACGATCTCCAACCTTGACACTTGGAGCCACCAAGTCACCGTTCAAGGTACGAACACCTTGTCCAGTAGCTACAACTTGAGCTGTTTTTGTTTTTTCTTGGGCTGAACCTGCCAGGACAAAACCTCCAACAGTTTGTTCTTTTTCTTCGATTTTCAAGACCACACGGTCTCCTAATGGTTTCAACATCTGATTTCCTCCATAATGAGATAGATAGTATTAGCACTCTTTATATCCGAGTGCTAAATCATAGTTCTATTGTATCACTTGGTCAGAAATAGTCAAGAAAAAAGTCTGACTTTCTGAGGATGAATAGATAAATTTCTTTATCCTATTTTGCACTTTAATAATGTAGAATTTTAACGAACATGATTTATGGAATTAGTATTTTCGTTAATTCTTTTATCAAAAATACCGAAACTCTAAATCCTTATATTACGCATATATAAAAAAACAACGATTACAAACCGTTGCTTTTTTACATGCTATTAATATTTCAATCCTGGATTGAAAAATCCTAATGCTACTCCCACAAGTGCAATAACTACCAATAATAGCATCACCCAATTTGGAGAAACTTTCTTTTTAGCCATTAGCCACCAACATAGAACAATAAAACCTGCTGTTAAAAGACCTGGATAAACACCATCAATCTTTTCTTGTAAGTTTAAAAATGTTTCTCCATCTCCATTTTTCAGCTCTAGCGCCGTAGTGACAGATACCCAAGTTGCTGCAACAGCTCCTATGACCATACCACCAACAACACTAATTGATTTTCTTAGCGCCTGACCTTTAGGACCTACTAAAAATTCTACTGCTTTATCTCCAAGTTCATATCCTTTAAAATAAGCAAAACGCATTCCAAGATAGACTAATAGATTCCATGCAATAATATAGAATATTGCACCAGAAATATTTCCTCCTTTAGAAAGACCTAGAGCTATCCCCAAAAGAACAGGAATTAATGTTCCTACAATAAGTGAATCTCCAATACCTGCAATAGGCCCCATTAGACCAGCTCGCATTCCATTGATGGTTTCACTATCTACGGCATCTCCATTTGCACGCGCTTCTTCCAACCCAGCTGTTATCCCAACTACTAGAGAACCCAACTGCGGCTCAGTATTAAAGAATGCTGTGTATGTTTGCATAGCTTCTTTTTGCTCTTCCTTAGTATCATACATTTCTTCTACAATTGGAAGCATAGAAGTTAAATATCCAAAAGTTTGCATATGTTCTTGAGAAAAACATGTCAGATGTCCATAGAACCAGTGGTGAAATGATTTTGTCAATGTTTTTCTTGATATTTTTTTTCGACTCATTCTAAATATCCTCCTCTTCATCAAATCCCATACCACTGACAACCGCTGTCGTACGGGCAGATTTAATAACTTCTAATTCATAATAAATTACTGCAAAAATTAATGACACAACACCACTTGCTACTAAGTTCAAGCCTAAAGATTTTGCTAACGTGAACCCGACAAAGAAAGGAATAAAGTCTGTTGTTTTTGTAACAATTTGTTTCAAAAGTATTGCAATACCCACACATGGAAGGAGTGCTCCTACAGTAAATAGAGACTTCATTACAAAACCATCCATCGGAAGATATACTTTCATAAGATCAACCATATCTGGTCCAAATTTTGTAATAATCATTGTTGGTAAGAAAGAAAAGATAAAATGTGAAATCCAAGGATATACCCAATCAACAGCATATAACTTCTTAAAATCACCTTTCTCTACAGCTTTCCATCCAATGTGTTGCCAAAGCAAGTTCATAGTAGCTGTACCATAGAATAAAACAGTTCCAATTGTTCCAACCGCGGCTCCAATTGGCGCTGCTGCTGCTGCAATCGCTACTTCACCTGAAATATTATTTGCATGAACAAATAGGACAGATAACGGAATGCCTATATAAGAAATTGCCCGTACATCGGCAGATACAGTTCCACCAGGTGTCACTAAGGCAATATATAATACCTGTAAAGCCACACCAACGATTACCCCTGTTGTTATATCTCCTAATATTAAACCTACAATTAAACCACCAACTAATGGACGCCCCAAAGTATAGTTACCAATACTGGATCCCCCCATACCTGGCATCGATGCTAAACTTGCAAACAATCCTAAAAGAGCTGCTTGAATCCAAGAAATTTCCATCATTTTTTCTCCTTATTTCATTATTAAAATCCAAATTTTGATTTAAAATCACTCCAATAGCCAATAGATACATCTGGTAATAATTGGAATCTAACTTTATATCCTGCTTTTTCAATTGCTTCTAGTGCAACTGCTTCCTCTTGAGTAATTGATTGATTATTTCCCAACTTAATAGCACCTGGTCTATCGTTAGCAGGTCCTACAATAATCTCTTTAACATCTCCTGGAATAAAGCTCTGGTCTACTAAAATTTCTTTCATATCAATTGGATTCTTAGTAATCAAAAAATATCTACTATCCGATTCTGTTACTTTAGATGATTTTTCTTTAAACGCTTCCTTTGTCCAAACAAATGTTTTTTTATCTGACGCACCTTTATATGCCTGAATTAAAACCTTATTAGATGCAGCAGCATCATTTACTGCAATTAAGCCATCACATGGATGTTCTTTTGCCCATCTAGTGACTGTTTGTCCATGAATCATTCTATCGTCAATTCGTACAAATGTTACTACCATAATTTTTTATCCCTTTCCTTATATAACTAAATATCGTCTTCTTCATTAAGATTATCATCTAATCCGACTTCAAATTCTTGTAGAGCCGATGATGATTCGTTTAATATCGTAGAAACAAGTTCACTTCCAGTCAGAATGTCTTTCATCACCACTGCTGTAAGTGCCATTGTTAAGTTCATACCTCCCAAAATAGTTGCATTCTCTAATTTTCCAAATTCTTCTAATACTGTTGCAACAGTTGTTAAAGGACTTCCCCCAACAATATCTGCTAAAACAAGAACCGAATCATTTTCATCCAGAGATGCAATAACATTCTTGACCTCTACAGAAAACCCTGCAAGACTTTCTCCATCTTTTAAGCCAATCGCTATGACATCATCTACCTTATCCGAAGTAAACATAGAAAGAGATGATTTCAATCCCTCTGCGAGTCCTCCATGACTGACTAATATCAAATACTTCATATTTCCCTCCTTTTATTGATTTTATTCTATCATCGTTATCTTCACTTTATAATTGTTAAATGTCACAAAAGTTTATTGATAAATGTCAATAAAAAAATGACAAATGTCAATAAAGACATCTGCCATGTTCGTGTTATTTAAGAAATAATAATCTTGATATCTATTTAAGGGTTCCTATATCTAGTTCTTTTTGTAACTTAATAAGACTACCTTCAATATCCGTGTTATTTTCATCCATAGATAATGCTTCTAATCTTTCTTCTATTCCAACCAATGATTTTGAATCTATTCCTTTTGAAATAGTTGTAATTGAATTTTTCATTATATAATCCAGTGAAGTAGTCGTTAAGGCATTTTGACCAATCATTCCTTTCTTCATCAACTCTTCACTCTTCAAACTAGTTACTACCTCTGGTAATACTGAGCTTCCTTGACCCTTATTAAATAAATTTTGTTGAATTTCACGATTAATTGTTAAAAATTCTATAAACGATACGGCAAGGTTTGAATTGCGAGCACGCGAAGAAACTACGTATAAGGAAGTATCTGTTACAGTCGAACGAATGTCTTCCTTAGTCGTTGGCAACGAAATACATGTCCAGTTAAAATTTGTATATTTGGCCACATGATAAGGAAAAGGTTTGTATGTACGATATTGTGCCAAACTCATTGGATAAAAGGCCACATGTCCTTCATCAAAATCTTTATAGGTTACTTTGTAGCGTCCGTTTAATTGATTCAATCCCGTTATATAGGATAAAGCATCCTTCATTTCTGACGAATCTATACGAGGAATCCCGCTCTCAGAAATAGTAACACCAAAGGCTGCTAGAGATTCTTTCCAACTATATCCTGTTATCCCAAATTGATCAACGATTCCATCTCCATCGGTATCTTTTGTAACTTTTTTACTAATCTCATAGAGATCTTTCTGTGTCCACCCTACTTTAGGAATTTCAATCCCCTCTTTTAAAAGTAAATCTTGATTTACACACATCAACATGGGATTGCTTTCATATGGAAGACCGTATAAATCATCTCCATATTTTGCTGCCTGCAAAGATACATCATAGAAATTAGAGACATCTTCTTGAGATAAATAGGAATTTAGGCGCTTTAAAATACCCTTTGATGCAAATAAAGATAATTGGTCGCTTGATAATAGAAATACATCCGGTTCAGAACCTTTTAAAATTTGACTTGAAATCCAATTAGAATACTCCTCCTTAGGAATACCTGAATCATATACAATTTTAACCCCTGGATGAAGCTCTTCAAATTTCTTAATAGCCTCATCTAGTACATAGCTGTTATTCCCTGTAGGAATTCCCCAACTAGAATCAGAATAAAAACCCAGTCTAATAATCTTTATCTGCTTGTTTTCCCAAATAAGAAATAAACTCAAGCAACTTAGTACAAACAGTATCGCTAGAAACAATTGCTTTACTTTCATTTATCCATTTCCTTCGAAAAATTCTTTTGTGTCACACCTGTTTGTACAGCCCATATGGCTAACTGTGTCCTATCTCTCAAATTTAGTTTTGAAAGAATGATAGAAAGGTAATTGCGCACTGTTCCCTCGGATAAAAAAAGATTACTGGCAATTTCCTTATTTGATTCTCCAAATGCCACTTGCTGAATAATTTTCCATTCTGTCAGTGATATATTTTCAATATTCTCTTCCTTCACAGTAATAGAAAAATTGGTCTGTGCCATCTGCGAGAACAATTGAAATACCTTACTAGCTATATTAGGATTAATCATAGCTCCACCTTTATACACTGTCTGAATGGCTTGATATAACTCGTCTGTTGAAACTCCTTTTAATAAATAGCCAGATGCACCATATTTTAAAGCACTAAAAATAAATTCGTCGTCATCAAATGTTGTTAAGATTATAATTTTTATATTTGGAAAGCGTTTTTTGATTTCTTTTGTAGCCAATACTCCGTCCATTCTGGGCATTCTAATATCCATTAAAACTATATCCGGTTTTACAGTCATAATGTTATCCATAGCTTCGATACCATCACCAACGACGGATACAACATCAATATCAGCATATACTGATAAAATGATCTGCAAAGACTCTCTAATTAACGCCTGATCATCTGCAATCATTACCTTTATCATATACTTCACCTCCTATTTTTGGAAAAACTATTTTAGTATAAAATCCTTCCCTATTTTCAAAATGAATAGAACCACCTAAAATAGAAACTCGCTCTCTCATTTGTTTCAAGCCATACCCAATTTGTAAGTCGTCAAAACCTATTCCATTATCTTGCAAAACTATTATGTTGTTATCCTCACTCATAAAGTGAATGCTCATTTTACTAGCATGTCCGTGACGAACGGAATTTGTCATAGATTCTTGTATAATCCTAAAAATAGTATCTTCCTGCATAACATCTAAATCAATATTCCCCCATTCATATTTTAGATCGACAGAGAGTTTAGATAGAGACTCATACTCACTAATCATTAATATTAGAGCATCTTTTAAACCATTATTTTGCAAAGCTCCTGGTCTTAGTCTATGTAATGATCCCCTAACATCTTTTATCCCCTCTCTAACTGCATTTGAAACATTTTTCAACTGTTCTTTAGCACGGATAG
Organism: uncultured Streptococcus sp.; assembly: GCA_963522395.1. Taxonomy (GTDB): domain Bacteria; phylum Bacillota; class Bacilli; order Lactobacillales; family Streptococcaceae; genus Streptococcus. The sequence continues at coordinate 20,842 of CAUQZY010000015.1, read as the reverse complement.
GATGAACATCAATTAGTACAGAAACAGCATCAATCCCTGCTGAAATTCCTGTCAACGCATGACCTAGAGTATCATGAATTTCCCGAGCAATTCTTTTCCTTTCTCGATCTTCAGCGATTTTCTCTGATAACGATATGTAATGATTCAATTCAGTGTTGACTCTAGATAACATTTTAAGCTCTTCTTCAATATTATGATGTTCTTTAATCACGTATAGGATATAAGACAATAAAGAGATGATGAAAATAATAACATTTAATGATGTCAATGCATTTTCTAAAAATAACACTATACCTCGTATGGAAGATGGATAAAATTGGATATAGGTAGCTAGAGATGGAACTTTTATAAATAGAGACAAGATTTCATAGTCGGTTAAAAGTAATATTAAAAAACTCAAGAAAATAAAAATAATCCAAGAACGTTTACTATCAGAGTCTTGAAACTCTCTTGAACTATAGAATATATCAGCAAAAACTAATAATATTATTCCATTGTATGACAGATTTTGTGACCATATAACACCAATCATTAATACTATTTCAAACAAATTCCATTTTGAAAAAATTGGCCATTTTTTCTCAGTTGAGTACATTTTATAGGTAGATATAAAAATAATACCGACGAAAAAAATAATTGAATACCAAAAAATCTGGTCAGGTGATTTTGAAATATTATTTAATTCTCCCAATAAGAGTATCATCTGTCCCTTTGAAATTACATAGTTTGTAATCTGTATATACAAAGCTCCATTGTATATAATGGTTAGAAAATTAATTAATAAAAGCAAAATTATAGAGTACTGAACACCTTTTACCTGTTTCATTACTGCCACCCATTAATATCAAACTGAATTATATTATTTTTATCAACAAATTGTACAGGTATAGTATATAATTCTTCAACTTCTTCTTTTTTTACTAATAAATCTATTGTTTCCGATACTTTTCTACCCATATGAGATGGAAATTGAGCAACTGTTCCCGTAACCTCATCTGTTGTAGCTAATAAATGCTTCATATCTGGTGAACCATCTATTCCGTAAATAAGTTTTTTTGAAGTTATTTTCAATTCTTTAATTGCTGCTAGAGCTCCTATAGCTGCTCTATCATTTAAAGCCACTATAGCATCAAATTGTAAACCTTCAGATAACGCATCACCTACAGTAGTCATAGCATACTCTGTTTGACCAACTGTTTCTCTTTCTGAGATAATTTGGTAATGTTCTTCTGATTTTATTGTATCCAAAAAGCCAGTTATTCTCTGGTTAGCTGATAAAGCATCTTTGTGCGTTAACAAAAGAATATGAGCATTTGAGGTGCGTTTCATCAAATCCTTGGCAATTAATATCCCAGCATGGTAATTATCAGAAACTATGCTCGTATCAACTTTTATATTATTCAACTGACTATCTACTGCTATAACTCTAATTCCAAAATTCTTTGCCCTACTTAACGCTTCTACAATTTGCTCGCTATCACTCTTAACCGGATTAATAACAATAACATTCACTCGCTTCTCTATAAACTCATCAATTTGTTTACTCTGTTTTTCTTCACTCATCTCTGCATCCCGAGTATACAATATCTGACCTTCTGAATCAGAATAGCGTTGAATCTCATTATGTAAATGTCTATAAAATTCACTATTCATCGTCATATAAGTCGCTCCAACTTTTATTTGTCCCGGAATAGGATCTGTCTGACTCACATGAGTATAAATCGCAAAAACAAATACGACTACTGTACAAAATATAATTTTGACGATTGTTCTTGTATATTCTTTACTCATTCCAACCTCCAAAAAGTTTCAACTAGTTCATTGTAACACATTTAGACAGTATAAAAAAGCCTGAGACCAACTCAGACTTTTCAATGTTTAAAATGGCAATTCTTCCTCTTCTAAGACCAAATCCGCCAAATCTTGGCCTGCATTATTTTCACGCATAGCACGTTGGGCACGACTTTCCAAGAGTTGGAATCCTGTGACAAGTACTTCGGTCACATAATTCATTTGACCATTTTTCTCAAAGCGACGGGTACGAAGTTCTCCATCCACAGAGATAAGACTACCTTTAGTTGCGTAGCTTGCCAAACTTTCTGCTAGTCTGCCCCATAGAACCATATTGACAAAGTCAGCTTCGCGTTCCCCGTTTTGGTCTTTGTAACGACGGTTGACTGCAATAGTCGCTCGCGCTACTGACTTGTCATTGTTGGTTTTGTGCAATTCTGGTGTAGACGTCAAACGCCCAATCATGATAACTTTATTATACATATTTTCTTCCTCCTACTTATCTATTCGTAGGAAATCAAAAAAAGTTACAGAAATTTGTAACTTTTCGAGAAAATTTTTTAGTTTTTATGAACCATGAAACCTGTCGCCTGTTGATTGGCCATAATGGTCATATCTGTAATCTGCACACGACGAGGTTGACTGGTCACATAGACTACTGTGTCTGCAATATCCTGAGCTTGCAAGGCTTCTATTCCCTGATAAACCGTCGCAGCTCGTTCTTTATCACCATGAAAACGTACCGTCGAAAAATCTGTTTCGACAATTCCAGGCTGAATGGTTGTCACCTTGATATCCGTTGCGATGGTATCAATTCGCAGTCCATCTGAAAAGGTCTTAACCGCTGCCTTGGTAGCTGAATAAACTGCTGCACCTGCATAAGCGTAGATTCCTGCGGTTGACCCCATGTTGATGATATGTCCTTGATTGGCTTTTACCATTGCTGGCAAGAAAGAGCGAGTGACTGCCATCAAACCTTTGACATTGGTATCCAGCATGGTCAACATATCCAACTCTTCATAGTCCTGATAAGGTGCTAAACCTAGAGCCAGTCCGGCGTTGTTGACTAAGATATCAATCCGCCCTATCATTTCTAGAATATCGGAGCAGACAGTCTTTACCATAGTCATATCCGTGACATCTAGTGGAAAGGTCCAGACGGTTTGATTTGGGAAGGTCTCTGCAAACTCCGACTTAAGGGCTTCTAGTCTGTCTGTCCGTCGTCCGGTTAGAACGACATTCTCACCCTGCTCCAGATAAGCACGCGCAATCGCTTCACCAATTCCTGATGTCGCTCCTGTAATCACAACATTTTTTGCCATCTTATTTCCTTCTATCTGGTCTATCAGATACTAACAACTTCTTAGGCAGTCCAGTGTTTAGCTGGATCAAATGGAGTTCCGACAACTTGATCTTCTGATAATTCAATAATCCCACGTTTTTGCGGAGCATTTGGCAGATGCAATTCACGAGGACTACACATCATGCCAAAACTCTTTTCACCACGAAGTTCGCCTGGGAAAATAAGATTTCCTTTTGGCATCATAGCTCCAGGAAGAGCTACAATGGTTTTCAATCCAACACGCGCATTGGGAGCTCCTGCAACAATTTGCACTGTCTTGTCACTTGCGACTGCAACTTGGCAGATGTTAAGGTGGTCACTATCTGGATGGGCTACCATCTCGACAATCTCACCAACAACAAACTTAGGCTCCTTGTCATTAACAATTTCCTCTGCAAAACCTTCTGCCTGCAACTCTTGGTTTAAACGTGCTACTTGCGCATCTGACAAAAATACTTGACCGCGCTCTGCAATTTCAAATAAACTTGAAACTTCAAAAATATTCCAAGCTACTGTTTCTCCATTATCTTTGAGGAAAACACGAGCTACCTTGCCTTTACGCTCCACATCCAGTTTGGCATCTCCACTATTTTTCACGATGACCATAAGGACATCGCCGACATGTTCTTTGTTATATGTAAAAATCATTGTTTCCTTTTTTCTCCTATTTCAGTCCTGCTAAAAAGTCGTTAATTTGTTGCTTGCTTTTACGGTCGCGATTAACAAAACGGCCGATTTCCTTGTCCTTTTCTAGTACAACAAGGCTGGGGATTCCATAAACATCCCAGAGTTTGGCCAAATCCATATACTGGTCTCGGTCCACTCGAATAAAGGTGAACTCTGGATTGGTCTCCTCAATTTCTGGTAAGGCAGGATAGATATAACGACAATCGCCACACCAGTCTGCTACAAAAAGAAAGACCTTCTTGCCATCTTTTTCCACTAAAGATGCTAATTCTTCTAAACTTGCTGGTTGTATCATAAGACTTCCTCCTCATAGACTAGGTCTTCATTTTCATAGACAAAGGTATAATGACGGCCATCCTCAAAAATGACGCCACCAACCAAGCTCTCTAGACTGCTTTCATAGACTTGAACATAGAGGGTCGCAATTTCCCCCATGTCTGAAAAATGGTCTCGTACAATCGCTGTCAACTCTTCCTGAGTCTTCATGAGCTTACGGTCATCTGCAACTTTTTTCGTAGCAAGGGCAAGGCTCCCAATACCAAGCAGAGCCAGACCTGCCATCCACATTTTTTTAGCTTTCATACCATTCATTTTAACACAAAAAAGGCTTTAGGACAAATGAGGAAGCAGCAGAAAAGCAAGTAAAAAGCCTCTTCCTTTAAGGAAAAGGACTTCTTATAAAACTAGGAAGCTAGCCGCAGGTTGCTCAAAGCACTGCTTTGAGGTTGTGGATGAAGCTGACATGGTTTGAAGAGATTTTCGAAGAGTATTATTCTTATTGCCAGGCACCTGAGTTGCCAACGTAGTAACCATCAGGTGTATAGGTATTGCGAAGCATCTTACCTGATGAAGCTAGATAATACCACTTGCCATTATCTTTGACCCAATCATTCGCTAACATGGCTCCAGAAGAACTTACATAATACCATTCTCCCTTGTCATAAACCCAAGTGCTTGCTTTCATGGCTCCTGAAGTTGATAAATAGTACCACTTGCCTTGATCGTAAAGCCAATCACTCGCAATCATGGCTCCTGATGATTTAAAGGCATACCAGTTGCTACCTTGATAAAGCCAAGTTTGATTGAACATGACTCCTTTATCATTCATAAAGTACCAAGTTCCCTTGTCTTTAAACCAATCCTTCTGCACTAATTGACCTTGTTTTTGATAGTACCAGTTTTGGTTTGATTTTAGCCAGCTTTCTGCTTTTACAATCGGATAAAGTTCTTTGAAAGATCCTCCATCATATTTATGACTGATAGATTTTAGTTTTTCAAGCTTCAACTCACCATTATCATAGTCTGCCCAAGCATATACTTTTTGACCATTGACAGTCTCTGGTAAGGTAGCAGTGTAAGTCTTGGTTTGATAATCCCATTTAGCATCGAGGTAAGTGTATTGATCATTTGATTCTTCAATACGATAGTAGCCTCTCTTTCCACTATCATTATGAATATCATCCACAACTTTCGTTGACCAGGTCTTCACTTCGTTTCCGCTCTTAGCCTCGACCTTGATATCTCCTCTATAGCCATATGGAACATAGAAATTCAGGTAACGCCCCTCTACACCCATCATAGACTTGTCCTTTTCTTGACCTAGGAAATTGACAGTTTGATCTTGACCATTGAGACTAACTGTCCACTCGATTTTCTCTGTTTTTGGCAAATCCAAGACTTTAATATCCACTTCATGGCCATTATTAAACCGAAGAATCTTGCCATCTTGATACTGAACTCCACATTTAACAACCCATTCTTCTTTCAGCTCGAAGGCCTGCCCTGAATGAGGAAAAGCCAGTAAAGCTAAACCTGCTAGAGACAAACCAAATAGTGTGATTTTTTTCATTGTAGTTCCTCCTTAGTCATTATTATGTTAATTATATCACTATGTTTTTATTTTGCAAATCTTATCCTAAATATGCAAGCAAAAAACCTCTGAGATTCTTCTCAAAGGTTCTGATTTTGCTAATTACTATTCTCAACCGCTGCAGTAATAAAGGCAGTATAGAGTTCTTCTGGACGGTTTGGACGACTTGACAGTTCAGGGTGATACTGACACGCTACAAAGAATTTATTTTCTGGAATTTCCACAATTTCGACCAAACGATTGTCTGGAGAAACACCTGAGAAGACAAAGCCTGCTGCCTCAAACTGCTCACGGAAGGCGTTGTTAAACTCATAGCGGTGACGGTGACGGCGTTGCACCACTTCTTGATTGTGATAAGCAGCCGCTGCCTTAGATCCACGTTTCAACTTAGATGGATAAAGTCCCAAACGAAGGGTTCCTCCCATATCCTCAACGTCAATCTGATCACGCATGATATCAATGATAGGGTATTTTGTTTCTGGTGCAAGCTCTGCAGAATTGGCACCTTCAAGACCTAAAACGTGACGAGCAAACTCGATACAAGTCAACTGCATTCCCAAGCAGACACCCAACATTGGAACATCATTCTCACGCGCATAGCGGATGGCTTGGATTTTCCCTTCAGTACCACGTTGACCAAAGCCACCTGGTACGATGATTCCGTCCGCATCAGACAAAAGCTCTACCACATTCTCTGCTGTCACATCATTGGCATTGATCCAATTGATTTTAACTTCTGCTTCGTTGGCATAACCAGAGTGTTTCAAGGCTTCAACCACAGAAATGTAGGCATCTTGCAACTCAACATACTTACCAACAAGGGAAATCTTGACTTGTTTTTTCAGGTTCATGACTTTGTCCACCATAGCTGACCATTCTGTCATATCCGCTGCTGGTGCATCTAATTTCAAGTGGTCACAGACAATTTGGTCCATACCTTGAGCCTGCAAGTTCAATGGAATTTGGTAAAGGTGTTCAACATCCAACGATTCGATAACGGCTTCTGGTGCCACATCACAGAACTGGGCTAGTTTGTTTTTAATTCCTTGACCAGCTGGCTCTTCTGTACGAATAACCAACATATTTGGCTGGATTCCCAATCCACGCAATTCTTTTACAGAGTGTTGAGTTGGTTTGGTCTTCATTTCACCAGCAGCCTTGAGGTAGGGAAGCAAGGTTGTGTGGATGTACATGACATTATCCGCACCCACATCTGCCTTCATCTGACGAAGGGCCTCTAGGAATGGCAAGGACTCGATATCTCCTACTGTTCCACCAACCTCTGTGATAATGACATCAGAATCGGTCGTTAGAGCGGCACGCTTGATTTTTTCTTTCAAAGCATCTGTGATATGAGGAATAACCTGAACAGTTGCCCCAAGGTATTCTCCACGACGTTCCTTACGAAGAACTTCACTGTAAATTTTACCAGTTGTCACGTTGGAATATTTGTTGAGATTGATATCGATGAAACGTTCATAGTGACCCAAGTCCAAATCTGTCTCAGCTCCGTCATCTGTCACAAAAACTTCCCCGTGCTGATAAGGACTCATGGTTCCTGGATCGATATTGATATAAGGGTCAAACTTTTGAATGGTTACTTTGAGACCACGATTTTTCAAGAGACGGCCCAGACTCGCTGCCACAATCCCTTTCCCAATAGACGATACCACACCACCAGTTACAAAAATATATTTCGTAGACATAGATTCCTCTTTCTAAAATGCTCAAGGTCTTGCTAACTACGAGGGGACATAGAAAACAAGACCCTACTAATAAGAATAATCTGGGACGACTGCACCAGATTCACAACTAAAATACAAGAAGATAACTTCTTGAAAAAACAAAAATAGCTCCCTAAGAACTAGGGAGCCCCGACCTCTAAAAGAGGTGCCCGAACAATATGATACCTAAAAATAGGATAATTGTCAATAGCTAACTTTTATTCCTCGATGTTTTCAGTATCATCATCTGAAAACTCGTCGTCTTCTTCGTTGAGATCCACGTCTTCACCCAAGTCATCAGGAGCAATCTCGTTGATTTCTGCATCATAAGCTTCCACTTCGTTTTTCTCATCATCTGGATTTTCATCATCGTATGAAAGAGCTGGATCTGCTTCGTATGCATCTTCGTCTTCTGGATCATCTGCATTGTAGTCAATAGCATCTGAATCACCATCCATGAAGGCATTGACACGTTTTTTCTTAGCTTTTGGTGCTACTTCATCGTCGTCATTTTCTTCAAGAGCGATGATTTCTTCGTCGATTTCGTCCACACCATACCATGAACGAAGCCCCCATTTGTTGTCTCCAAGTGAGATGAAGCTACCGTCAAAGTTCAACTCTGTGTAGAACAAAGGCAAGGCTTCGCGGATATCGCTGTTTGATGTTCCAAGGTAGTTTTGAATTTCGTTTACAAGATCGCTAAAATGCATCTCATGATCGCGACCACGAAGTTCCAAGATAGCACGCGCCACCTCAATCATAGATAGTTCACTTTTTTCTTGCCCAGCAAATACTTCTAATTCCAAAGCGTTTCTCCTCATTTATACTACTATCGCCAGAGCGAACAGACTCTGACCTCATTTTATCATTCACTCTTTATTTTACGATAATTTTACGGAATAGTCAAAGGTTAAGGGGGAGAAAGTGACAGGACTTTTTATTTCTTTGCTACCCAACCGATGGTGTCGTGAGGTGGGTTTTCTGTATCAATCCAGATGAATTCAATACCGATTTCTCCATTTTTAAACTTAGTCAAACGAATACCGTTGATTTCCAGTTCATTGAGCCGTTGACTTGTCAAGACTTCTCGTTCTTTCAACTGGAAAACACCACGTAAAATCCAATTCCCAAGAATTTCTTGCTTATCAGTAGACTGAATAGCCTTTCCAGCTTCTTGATTTATATAGGCGTTAATAACATCACCAGAAGATAAAAAGCGTAGTTTAAAAGTTCTTTCTTTCTTAGATAGAGCTAGTTTTTTAGTGCCGGGTTCAAAAGTCCCAAATCCAGAACCAAAGAAGTCTGGTCTTTCATCGTGAAAGTTTTTCGAGTCAGGCAGAGGAATGTAAACTTCGCTCACTGGACGGTACACTAACTGCTCAATTTCTTTAATGAGTTTTCCATTGCCAGTCTTGTGAACAAAGTGAATCAAATCCTCACGAATAGCTTTCATCTGAGCTTTTTCTTCCTTACTGGTCCATTTTTTCAATAGAATTTCTTCTAAGGAGAAAGTCACAAAAGCTAGTTCTTCTGGAGCCAGACAGTCCTTAAATTTATCCTGAATCTTTAAAATCCGTGGCAGACGGTCTTTTTTGGCTAATTTTGAACCGCCGTTAAAGGCATTAAAACCAGAATTTTCTTCTACATTTCCATGTTTATCTGTGATAGCCCAAGACACTGTCTCTAAGATATCAGTTTTATCCTTTTCAGCTGTCAGTAAATGAAGATTTTCAAATAGCGAAAAAGGATCTTCAATATAATGGACATCCCAAGTATCTACCACAATGTCTTTATTATTAAAAGTCATGTGGAGCTGACTGTCAGCTGCCGTGTACTTGTAGTGGTGTTGCCCATCCGTAAATCGAAAATTGGTTGGATTGTTTTTGGTAGTTGATCCTTCAATGACCAGATTATCAATATCAACTGGCAAATAAGATGTTTCACCGACAAAAATCTTAGGATTTTCTCCCTTTGGTGTCGGCATCAGAACGTGATAAACAGCTTCAACATTGACCGAATCTGAGTTAAACCCCTTTATTTGTGCCTTAGAGGATTCGATTCTCTGATTTCTTAAAGTCGCAATCTTTCGTGCCAACTCCTCATAGCGTTGATAGTTTTTCTTGTCTGCTGTTTCTTTATCTGCTGAAATATCTGCATGAAACTTGATATCACCCAACAATTCCGTCCAAGATTGAGAATCTTTTTTAAACTGAGCGATTTTTTGATCTCCCGAATTAATTCCAAAAGATTTGATACCCACTAGGTATTTATGATTTTCATCCACAACGACAGAAGCATCATAAGAGGTATTGGCAATATCTTCTCCAATCGCATTAAAGGCTTTTTGGAAAACAGTCTCCTGAAATTTGGAGTTGACAATCGGAGCAACATAATTCTCTGTTTGTCCCTCGTCGTCGGACTCTGCCTTTTGAGAGAAAGCTTGGCTCAAACTAGCGAAGTTGGTAATTAAGGTTTTGTATTTGTCTTTTTGTTCAGACTTTAGATGTTCCCACATAAGCGCCCTCTTTTCTATTTTCAGTATATCAAAAGAAGATTAGTTTTTCACTAACCCTCTTATATATTCGTTAATTAATACTGTAGAATTCGAGATTTCCTCGTTTTTTAACCAATTTTAAATAATCTTCACCAGACAGAAGAGCTAAACCATCGTCATAAGACTTGATTTTTTCAAGAGCTTGATCATAGCTATCTACAAAGTCCTTGACATAGGACTGGCCTTCAAATTGTCCATTCATCTTGGTATAGATAATAGCAAATTTTCCTGAGCGGTCAAGCTGAGATTGCCCTTGGCTGTCATTTAAAGCCTTGGCAACATTTTCCGCTATGCGTTTAATCACGGGAACGACTACGCTATTTCCAGCCTGCTTGTAGAGCTGACCATTGGAAACCCCTTCTGGGATTTTAAAGGACTTAGGGTAACCTTGGACATTAAAGGTTTCTTTGGGAGTCAACTTACGAATCTCGCCACTGTCCGTCAAGATCAATGGAACGTTATGTCCACCTGTTCCCATATTGGCTGTCAAGGTAGGGACAACACCGTTTTTATTTTCACGGACATACTGACGGCGCCACTGGTAAACCGTATCTTGACTAGTGACTTCAATTTTTAACTGGTCGTAGAAATTCTGCTTGCCATCACGATAGTAGTAGACTTCATCAAGCTTGTCGCCGAAGTTAATCACATCATGAAGAGAAGTCGTGAGCTTGATTTCCTCTGGGAATTCAAACAAGTCATAAGCTTCCTTGGTATCAAAACCAACAATGTAGATCCGCTCACGATTTTGTGGGATATTTCCATAGTCTTTACCGTTGAGAACCTTCCACTTGATAAAGTAGTTGTTCTCGGTCAAGGCTTCACGAATAACCTTAAAGGTATTGCCATGATCATGACCGACCATGTTCTTGACATTTTCAATGAAAATAGCGCGAGGTTTGCATCCCTCAATCATGCGAAGCAATTCGAAGAAAAGATCGCCACGATCATCATCAAAGCCCTTGCGATAACCCGCAATACTAAAGGCCTGACAAGGGAAACCTCCCATAATCACATCCACGCGCTCATCTGGAATGTCTGCTGGCTGAACATCGTGAATATCACGACCATCCAAATAGGTATCTGGATGGTTTAACTGATAAGTCTGACGCGCATACTTATCAAATTCATTGGCATACACCACTCTGAACTCGTTGGTCTGTTCAAATCCCAACTCAATTCCCCCAACACCTGAGAAGAAAGCTGCAATGTTGTACTTCTCAGGTCGGTTCGAACTTACAGAATTTGTCATGTAGTAACCTGCTTTCTAAAAATTTATTTCAATTTATTTAAACTTGGAAAAGCATTTCTCAATTCCAAGAGCCTATAATAAATTTGTTCTATTTTCTTATTTTCTTCTTGATTCTTAATCAAATAAAGGGTCAATAGCAAATAATCTAACTTTCTGTATGCGTGCCCAAAGTTCATTTTTTTATAAAACGCTTCGATATCTTTATCTCCCCTATAATTATCAGCGATAACTATTTTATATAGTTCATCACGCAAAAAAACATTTTTTATTGTCTCTTTATCAGGGTGCACGATATCAAAAATATTATTAATGGAAAATCCTTTTTTTGCTTGATTACAATTTCGACAAGAAAAGATAAGATTTTCAATATTATCTACCGATGTTCCATTAGGAGAATTTATTTGTAATTTATCAATAAAATGATCTATCTCAAATAGTGGGGCTGGATTTATATCACTCGAAATACCACAATAAGCACATTTTTTACTATAAATTTTCTGAAAATTATTATAATATTTTGATTTTTTGGGTTGAATTTTAGGATAATGTATCCCTTTTTTTTCTTGCTTCTGTACACGACTATCAATAATCATAGCTAATGATGATTTGTTAGCAACAATGTCATTAAAATTCATTTCCTCATTCCGTACACATCTATAATCATGCATCTGTTTCCTCCAAAAATTCTTCTTTTATTAACTTAATTAACTCATCAACTTTTTCATCAGTAAGTTCACTATATGTTGAGATTTTCCCCAGAAGATTTTGTGCTTTCTGAACAATCGCTGAACCTTGATATGCATCTTTATTATGTTCCAATACCTCGCCAATTCCTCTAAATTCCAAAATTTCTTTAATACACTGCTCTATTACAGGTTTTAGGATTTTATCGTAAAATTCATTAGCAATATCCTGGGTTTCATTTCCTTTCGAGGTTGCAAATTTATTCAGAACACCATATTCATTTAGGTCTCTATTCTGAGTAATCACAACTACTTTAATAAAAGGGTTTAAGAGTTTTTGAAGAAGTCTAAATTCTTCACCTGTAAATTTAGCACCAGAGCCCGCCAATTCATTTTCAAATAATTTAGAATCGATAATAATTATATCTGATTCTAAAACTCTGCTATCAGTTAATAGTGATTCGAAATCTTGAGTCCTGCTATCAAATTCTATTTCATTATAAGAAATAATTATATCATCTTTTCTGAAACTGTATAAATACTCTACTAGCAATGTATCTAACTTGTCATCTATATATATCAACTTAATCTGTTGTCTCATCTCGTATCCCTTTCTAGTCTGTTTATATATTCATTTCAGCTTTTAAATTAAAGCCATTTGTTTCTCCATCAATATTAATATTACCGTTTAGCTTGTAGACTGTATTATTGACCATCCACATCCCTAAACCATGCCCATCTTTTCTAGTACCTTCATGAACATTTAGTATTTTCGAAGGGTTATTTCTATATTTTTTATCTAGACCCGATCCATTATCTGAATATTCAAGTACTAATTTTCCTTCATTGTAATCAAAATCAATCAGTATTTCTAATTCTTTTCTATCTTCATTCGCCTGCAAACTATTAAGAATTAAGTTATCAAGTATAATCATTAAATAATCGTAAGATATCATTATGTTATCCTTACCTGTACAATTAGTTTTAAAGCTAACCCAATTGTACTGAGTTTCCCATTTCCCAACTATCTCCTCTACAAGAACTGCTAAGCAATATTCTTGTGGCTCAAATCTTTCTTTTTTATTTTCGTCTATAATAGTATCAGATAAATCTAAGACTTTTTCTAAATCTCTTTTAAGATTTTTTAATAGAGATGGAATGTTCCGACTAATTGGTATTTCAGATTTAAGTTCCTCCCAATCATATTTTCTTTTTAATTCATCTTCAATTTTTTCAGGATTTGCAGCAATTGTATTTCTATTATTGTGTAATTCATGACTTAACGAACTTATTTTTAGTTGTACAGTGGCAAGAACATTTAACAACTGGGCCTCATAGCGATAATTTTCTTCAACTTCTAATTTTTCATATGTAATATCATCAACTTTATTTTTATACTCTAAAAGTCTATTTTTCACATCAACTAAATCTTGAATAGTTAATTCTTCGATAGACCTACTTTGATCAATAAAACTATTAATTTTATTTTCGATACTAACTTCTTTTATACCTGATGTTAGATTTTCTTTATCTTTTATTTTTTTGATATCTCTAATTATAGACTGTCTATAAGCTTCAAATTCCTTTAACGCACTATCAACGATTTTCTTTAAAATAATAAAATGAATATTTTGAACGATCCCCTGCCTATTAGAAATATCTTCAATATAGGTATTTTCTTCCTTATCAATTATAATGTAGCCAGATAATTGATTTCGACGAACTCTCCATGAACCTGTTGGATGTGAAGCAGCGGCTGGTGAAGAAGCAGAACGTTTTCCAAGTTCTAACCAGTCTGTTCTACCTTCAAAAGAATCTATACTAAAAGCATTTCTATATAAAATTACTCCCATCTTAAATCTTTTTGTTAAAGTATCATATTTATATTCATATTTTTCTTTATCTACTTGAGTAACGTTATTTAAACTAAAATATAATTCTCCTTTGAACGACCCCACTTCTTGTAATAATTCTGCAATCATTTCGTCTGTTATATTTTTTTTATCAATGTCTTCTTCTTCAATTATTAATTCGGAAATTTCTTTTTTTAATTCATCAACCATATTTTGTTCAAAATGATACTCTTTTATATTTTTATTTGTCATTTTCAAAACAGAGTCTTTGAACTCGTCCAAAAGTACTTGACCATAAAGTTTTTTATTTTTAGAATCATAATTTATTGTAATAGATTCAAGATATTTTTCGCCAATTTTTGGATTTTCCCATATTAATTCAGGTACCTCCTCTATATCATCTCCATCATCTAATAAAAATTTTATAGAAATTTTCATGTTACAATCTCTATATACCTTACTTATATATTTCTTTAATGGCTTGATACTCTTGCTTGACCATTTATCTCTTAATTCATTTATTTGAATTTTAGTTCCTTGGCTAGCTATCTTATAATCAATATCAATCTCTGAACTATTCCAATTGGTTTTCCAGTGATAACCAACTTCATATTTTTTTTTTGTGAACATATCAACCAATTCACCTAATCTAGCTAAAGCAAACCTTCCAATTCCTTTTGATCCAGCAAAAATCCGTCCCGTATCAGAATCTTTATAATCTCTGGTACTTTTTCCAACATGCATCCAAGCTTGTCTAATATCATTTTCATTCATTCCAGAACCATCATCTATTATCTCAAGCATTAAACGCCCAGTATTCTTAGATTTTTTGAAAATTAAGTCTAAGTTACTAGCCCCGGCATCATAAGCATTTTTTATTAATTCTAAAATAGCAGATTCTTTTGTTGAGAAATTATTTCTACCTAAAACCTCTGCAATAATATTATCTTCAACGATATAGTTAAGTTTATCACCCATTTTTTACTCCTCATCAAATAACTTAATTGGTATTCTAATTTTTTTTAGATCGTTAGTGCTTATATTTTTATATCCTGACGAATAATTCTTAGATATTCTTTTTAAATACTCGACTACAAGTTTTGAATTTAAATATTTTAGAATTCTATTATAAGATGACTGACTCAGATCCTTTAAAAATACAATTGAAATACCAGCCACTACGAAACCAAAATCAATTTCTTTAAATGGAACATCTTCTAAATTAGCAACCTTCGGTATTATAATTTTTTGAGAATAGTAATTCAACATTCCCTGAGTTCGACCAAAATAAATACCATACTTTTCTTGAAAAGAATCATTTAACTCATTTCTTAAAAAGTCATAAGTATATGGATAACGTTCACTAATTGAAATTATTTTCTGATTTCTATCATCATAGGGAAAGATTATATAATATTTTTTATTAAGATTAGAAACTCGCACTCCCTTTTTTAAAATAGCTTTCTCAATAAGATAATGTCTAGATTTTTTTTCTATAACATAATAATCTTCCAAATCATCAATGATATCTTCTTCAGCAATAATAAAGACACTATCTTGTAAGGTGGCTAAACCATTTTTTATATCTGCTATTTCTCCCAGTAAGACGGAGTCTCCTCCTTCATACATAAATTTTTCATCATATAGATAATAAATTTCTTTGTTATGTAGTTCATCATATGAAAAACTCTTTAATTTAGTATTGTTTGAACTGACAATTTCTAAATTAGCATTTTCATCAGAAATAACCGTGATTGCTGTATATGTTGTTGCATCTTCAAAATTCAATAAATCACCATAATCAATTATTTTTTCAATGTATTTATTAGAGATTAATGTTTGAAGTAGTGTTTCAGCACCTCTAGCTCTCAAATAATTATTTGGAGTAATATAACTTATTTTTCCTTTTTTATTCCAGAGAGATAGTCCTAACTCAAAGAAATAATAGTAGATATCAAAATTAAATCGATTACAAAATACACTATGTTTTTTTAGTTTATCAACCATATATTTACCCATATTTTTTCTTGAAATATATGGAGGATTACTAATAACATAATCGTATTTTTTTTGTTTATCAAATTTTTGGTAGTAATCTAATGCATCAAAAATATAAACATTCCAATTCACTGATAGATCATTGTAATATTTACTAACTAATTTATCAAGTCTCGAAATACATAGTTTAATAGCGTCTTCTCTAATATCAAATGCAGAAAAATTACTTTCCAATTTCTTTTTTATTTTTTCGCGACATTTATTTTGATTCTTTTTTAGAAACTCTTCAACAATTAAACAAAAAATATGTCCCTCTCCAACAGCGGGTTCAATTATTGTGAACCCTTTTGTATAATCAATATTTAAACAATCAATCATAGTTTTCGCTAATGATTTACTAGTGTAGTAAATACCATTTTTCTTTAAAAAGTTTTGTTGACCCATCACTTTATATTCTCTGTTCATAATTATTATGTCTATTATACCAAAAAACACGGTTCATCACCGTGTTTCTGTGTTTATTTAACGAGTTTCTTCATCTCTTCAATACGTGCTACGGTCGCGTCGTATTTCGCTTGGTAGTCGGCTTGTTTGTCGCGTTCTTTTTGGACGACTTCTGGTTTGGCGTTGGCTACGAAGCGTTCGTTAGAGAGCTTCTTACCGACCATATCCAGTTCTTTTTGCCATTTAGCCAGTTCCTTGTCGAGACGAGCGAGTTCTTCTTCGACATTGAGGAGGTCTGCCAGTGGCAAGTAGATTTCTGCTCCTGTGATGACGCTTGACATAGCGAGTTCAGGTGCAGGGATGGTTGATGCGATTTCCAAGTGTTCTGGATTTGTGAAGCGTTTGATGTAGTTGACATTGCTGTTAAAGAAGGCTTCCAAGTTGCTATCGCTTGTCTTAACAAGGATTGTGATAGGCTTGCTTGGTGCTACGTTTACTTCAGCACGCGCATTACGTACTGCACGGATCAAGTCTTTGAGACTTTCCACACCAGTGTGGGCCACAAGGTCTTCAAAGGCTGGATTGACAGTTGGGTATTCTGCTGTAACGATAGATCCTTCTGAGATTTGTCCAAAGATTTCCTCTGTCACGAATGGCATGATTGGGTGAAGGAGACGAAGGATCTTGTCCAAAGTATAAAGGAGAACAGAACGTGTGATGACTTTCTCTTCTTCGTTATCGCTATAAAGGACTTCCTTGGTCAACTCAACGTACCAGTCCGCAAACTCATCCCAGATGAAGTTGTAGAGGATGTGTCCAGCTACACCAAACTCAAATTTATCAAAGTTGGCAGTTGCTTTTCCAATTGTCTCATTGAGGTTGTGGAGAATCCAGCGGTCTGTGACGTTTCCAGCTTCCTTGTTGACAACTTTTTCCACATTGGCAGTTGCTTGCTCAAGGGTCAAGCCTTCATTGTTCATGAGGATGTAGCGAGAGATGTTCCAGATCTTGTTAATGAAGTTCCATGAAGCATCCATTTTCTCATAAGAGAAGCGCACGTCTTGACCTGGTGCTGAACCGTTTGAAAGGAACCAACGAAGGGCATCGGCACCATATTTCTCGATGACATCCATCGGGTCAATCCCGTTACCGAGAGATTTAGACATCTTGCGTCCTTGCTCATCACGAATGAGACCGTGGATAAGGACGTTTTGGAATGGCTGACGACCAGTAAATTCCAATGATTGGAAGATCATACGAGACACCCAGAAGAAGATGATGTCGTAACCTGTTACCAAGGTTGAAGTTGGGAAGTAGCGTTTGAAGTCTTCTGAGTCGACATCAGGCCAGCCCATGGTTGAGAATGGCCAGAGGGCAGAACTGAACCAAGTATCCAAGACATCTTCGTCCTGAGTCCATCCGTCACCTTCTGGAGCTTCTTCACCGACGTACATTTCACCCTCAGCATTGTACCAAGCAGGGATTTGGTGACCCCACCAGAGCTGACGAGAGATTACCCAGTCGTGGACATTTTCCATCCATTGGAGGAAGGTATCGTTGAAACGAGGTGGGTAGAATTCGACCTTGTCATCTGTGTCTTGGTTGGCAATAGCATTCTTAGCCAATTGGTCCATCTTAACGAACCATTGAGTAGACAAGCGTGGTTCAACCACTACACCTGTACGCTCTGAGTGACCAACGCTGTGGACACGTTTTTCGATTTTAACGAGGGCACCGATTTCTTCCAGCTTAGCAACGACTGCCTTACGAGCTTCAAAACGGTCCATACCTGCAAATTCGAAGGCCAAGTCATTCATGGTTCCGTCATCGTTCATGACGTTAACTTGTGGCAAGTTATGGCGTTGACCAACCAAGAAGTCATTTGGATCGTGGGCAGGTGTGATTTTTACGACACCAGTACCAAACTCAGGATCTGCATGCTCATCCCCAACGATTGGGATTAGTTTATTAGCGATTGGAAGGATGACGTTTTTACCGATTAAGTCCTTGTAGCGTGGATCTTCTGGATTGACCGCAACCGCAACGTCCCCAAACATGGTCTCAGGACGAGTTGTCGCAACTTCAAGGGCGCGTGAACCGTCTTCCAACATATAATTCATGTGGTAAAAGGCACCTTCCACGTCCTTGTGGATAACCTCGATATCAGAAAGAGCTGTGCGAGCTGCTGGGTCCCAGTTGATAATAAATTCACCACGGTAGATCCAGCCTTTCTTGTAAAGGTCCACAAAGACTTTTCGAACGGCTTTTGACAAACCTTCGTCAAGGGTGAAACGCTCACGAGAGTAGTCTACAGAGAGCCCCATCTTGCCCCATTGTTCCTTGATGGTAGTGGCATATTCGTCTTTCCATTCCCAGACTTTCTCGAGGAATTTCTCACGACCGAGGTCATAACGTGTAATGCCCTCTCCACGCAAGCGCTCCTCAACCTTAGCCTGAGTGGCAATCCCCGCGTGGTCCATTCCTGGAAGCCAAAGCGTATCAAAGCCTTGCATACGTTTTTGACGGATAATGATATCCTGCAAAGTCGTATCCCAAGCGTGACCAAGGTGAAGCTTACCAGTTACATTTGGTGGTGGAATCACGATTGAATAAGGCTTAGCCTTTTGATCGCCTGAAGGTTTGAAAACATCCGCATCAAGCCATTTTTGATAACGACCAGCCTCAACCTCGGCTGGATTGTATTTAGGTGAAAGTTCTTTAGACATGTGTTTGTCCTTTCTCTGTTGTATTCATTTTATCTTGAATCTGCTTAGCAACTTCTTCTGTAGACAGATTCGTATTATTTATTTTAAAGTAGTGGTGCAACTCATTCGGTTGATGTTGGGAATTTAATTGAAGTGTTTCAGCGGTCTCTAAAATTTCTCTTTCAGATACATCAATATGTCGTTTTAAGGGTTTGTGCTTTAATCGATTCTCTGTTCGATTTCGACGTATGCGCTCTTCAAGACTTGTTTCCAACTCCACAAAAAGAATCTCTTGATGATAGTCACCCAACAAATCCTGAATTTGCTTTAAATACATCAGCTGGTACTGATTTGAAAAATCAATTACATCTGTTAAAATTACTGATCGCTGATTTCTAGCGCTAGCTCCAAGGAAAGAAAAGGTAATCCCTCGAACAAACTCCCACATTTCCTCTGTGTAGTCCTGATAGATTTCTAATGCAAAATCGATGGCTTGATGGTTATAAAAGAGGGTAGAATCCGTCAGTCGAGACAGTTCTTGACCAATGGTCATTTTTCCTGATGCTGGAGCACCAATGATGAAAAGATGCATCAATTCACCTCCCACTCACTCCTCAGCAAGCCATATATCAGACTGTCACAGCGGTTTCCTTGAACATCCTTTCTGTCTCTTATTCGAGCTTCGAGGGTAAATCCAAGCTTCTCTGCGACTCGTTGACTTTGGACATTGTATCCAAAACAAGTCAGTTCAATCTTGTGAAGATCCAAATCTTTAAAGGCTAAGTCAATCAAGGCAAACGTTGCTTCTGGTACATAGTCTCGACCCCAATAGTCTGGATGCAAGGTATAGCCAAGCTCTAGCACATCATCCGCATGGCGATGGTTGAAGTCAACAGAGCCAATGACTTTATCGGTTCCTTTGACAACAATCCCATAGCCCGTTGGGAGATTTTCCTTTTGATTGCGTTCTGGAAGAATATGCTCCAGATAATAAATCTCATCTTCCAAGGTCTTGACAGGCGAAAAGCCTGCTGGATAGGCGACCTCTGGGAGACTAGCGTAGGCATGAATATCTTCGACATCCGCCACCGTACGGACGCGTAAGACTAGACGCTCGGTTTCTAATCGTTCTGGTAATTCAGCTCTTGACATCCTTCTTCCTCGCTTTCCATAAAAAACGCCCCTGCCATCTACATGACAGGGACGAATGTATTTATCCGCGGTACCACCCAATTTCGGGCAGTTGCCCGCAACTCTCGTCTTTAAAACAAAAAGACACTTTTATTTCAATTTTTCATCCATTAGCAACTAGTTTTGACACATTTGTGGACTTCTCAGCGCCGCCACTTTCTGTAAAATGCGGGATTCAAAACACCTCTAATGGCTCTATTGTAGCAAGATTTTTTCGGAAATGCAAGGCACAAGAAAGATTACTTGAACTTGATGCCGTTTTCTTTCAATTTCTTGATGGTAGCTGGGCCGATTCCTTTCAAGGCAAGGAGTTCTTTTTCAGTCCAGTTTTTGAAATCTGAAGCAGACTTGATTCCTTCATCATAGAAAGTTTTGGCACGATCAAGTGGAAGTCCACCCAAGTTTGCTGCAAAATCTTCTACAGAATTGGCTACTTTTTGAGCTTGCTCTTTGGTAGCTTCTACTGCTTGTTCAACTTTTTTAGAAACAGCCTTACCAGCTTGGCTTGCTGACTGTTCTGCACGTTTTACGACTTTTTTTGTCTCTTCTACAACCTTAGTCACAGTACTTGAAAAAGCACCTGCACGACGGAGGCTATTTCGTAATTGTTTTTTACGATTGAGTTTCTTTGACATGATAAAATCCTTTCAATAAAAAACCCCTGCTCTGACAAGGATTTAATATAAATATTCTATCAAGATTTTAGTAAAAAATCAAGAATCTATCTCGTTTAATAATTTCGCTCACC
>CAUQZY010000014.1:0-29677 GCA_963522395.1 uncultured Streptococcus sp. | reverse complement strand
TTAATTCAAAAATCAAATCTTGATAACCAGTTGTATCAATGGTGATAAAATTCATGCCAGGGTCAAGTAGGGTTAGTCGAGCATATTCTGAAAAAGATTGACAACCGCTTTGGTCGATACAATGTTTCAACTGACTCAATTCGCTATCAGACAGAAACACTTTCTTGAGATTGGTTCGGTAACGATGCTCCATGTACTCACCTCATGTATTTATCACGGAAGTCTTGGCTGAGGGGAATAGAGTTTCCAACTTCTTTAATCAACTCCTGTACGCAGGTTAAGAGAATAGATACATAATCTTGGGTAACTTGATGTTCGGACTGTGCCAATATTAAAACACCATGAACGTCACGACTGATTTGTTCTAGTTTTTGGGATTGCCAGAGGGCAAACCACTTTTCAGCAGTCATTTCAAACTCTTCCTCCAGCAATTTATTTCGAGCAAAGGGCGAAAAATGTTCAAATCCCTTATTTTTCATTATCACTTCAATCATTTCCAATTCATTTGCGGTTAAATTAACCTCTTTGCGAATGTCTCTGTATTGTTCTGACATACTATTTCCTCACTTTCATCAATGGTTGGACAATCCCCGACCCCGTATTAACCACGGGAAACTTGCAAAGACAAAATCTATCATCTTGTAAGGCTTTGCGAGCTCAGATATTGTGTCCACAATATCCCAAAAATCATATCGTTAACCGACCAAAACCTTCCAGTTTTGACAGCCAACGATAAGTTAACTTGGTGGCTTCGCCCCCAAAACCCCTAGAGAAAATCTAACATAGATTTTTACAAGTTGAGAAAAGTATAGCGGAAAAAACTTGGAGAAGTTATCACAGAGAAATGAGAGAATGAAAAAGAGAGCCTAGGCTCTCGGAAAATTTAATAAACTAGAAAATTATCTTTAAAACGTTTAAAATCTACAGTATTAAAATACTTCTCAGCTTCATTACCATCATTAATAAAAGCTTTAAGATTATCTAAAACCTCCATATATTGTGCACCAATCATATCCTCGGGTACTAAATTTAATACCTCTAGAAGATTATTATTTTGAATCTGACCGTTAACGTTGATATTACCATCACTCAATAAGGTAAGGATACGCTTCACTATGTCTTCATCAGAATTTTGGAAGAATCTATCATAAAACAACTTTCCACCAGGAGAAACACCCCTCTGATATGAAACATTTTTACCAATTCTACAAATTAAAAATGTTTCTACTAATAAATCTTTCCTCATATTAGGAACATCTGATGGACTGGGTGCTAACTCTAGAATTTCTCTAGCGATAGGAGTTTCGTTAGCATAATTATCCCAACTAAAATGAGCATTTTTCAACTGTTCGCATTTCACAGAGAGTTGAATGGTTTTCAAATCTTTAGAATAATATTTTTTTCCTCCTACTTTTTCGAAAAATAACTCGGATTGATTTATTTTATATTCATCTAATTGAGTTCTAAATACATCTAACCTCTCTCCTAAACTATATCTGAATGTGTCAGTAGTGTATTTCCAGCTTATCAATGATAAAGATAAAAAATTGTTTAGAATAATAGACTTACCTTCATAATTCTTGGATACAAATATTCCAAAAAGAGTATTTGTAAGATTGGCAATAAACTGCGGTGATAATTCTTTGATACTATTTTCAAATTGTTCTTTATCAACCTGTGAAAAATGAGTATCTCTATTTTTTGTATTATCAATGATGCTCTTTACAGTGATTGCATGACCATTAACTTTCTCAGAGATGACATCATCTATACAAGTTTGTAACCAGCCTAATAATTCTGCTGTTCGGATTTGATCATCATTTGGATGTGAAGCACCTACATGATTCCGCATATCTAAAATATGTGTCAGTCTTAGATATAATGCTTGTGAAATTAGACCTAATTTTTTACAATGATCTAAAACAACTCTATCTTTTAAGTGTGGTAAATCTTCCTCTGTTTTATATAGTCCTCTATCAGATTCACTGACTGCTGAATTAAAAAATATTTCAACTCCGTAATGAATAATTTTTTGATGTATTTTCATCATTACTTCATTCCAAACAAAATTTAGTGATGCATCATACAGACCGATTGCTACACCTGCTACAAATTTTGAAAGATAACGAGCATTTGTTTTGTATTCCTGAGGCATATTCTCTAATATCGAAGGCAACATCGTATGCATCATTTTACGCTCACTCTCAGAAGCTATCACATTCTCAGTTGGTAAGCCATACTGCTCTAGATACTTTTCAAAGCCAATAAATGAATCTCCAGGTAAATATTGAGGACTAGTGTTAGTTAAATCATTAGTCATTAAAAAAATCCCCTCTTTCTAAAAACTAGAAAATTACATGATAAGAATATCAATAAAAATTCAGTAAATTATATCAATATTAGATTTAGTTATCAAGGTAAATTGTTTGTTGATATAATAGATTTCTCCCTTTCTACATTGTCTTTCCGCACCTGTTCTATATACGCTCTATTCCCTCTATATATTCCGTATACCTCTCAATTTCTCTAAAAGTTGTTGTAAAATAAATCTTTGTATGAATTAAATACGATAAATCATCACTTATCAAAATCCATAAACTACTTTCATCGTCAATCTTTATTTCCATATGAAGATAATATACTAATTGTCATTGACTAATTAGTGTATTTCTGTTTCCTAATTTATGTTACAAAATTGAGTTTGAAAACCACAGTCCTCAAATCTTAAAATATTCCAATTTGATCTTAGAAATCAACTTTCGAGGAAAATTTTTATAGTGTCTAAATTACTCGTTAGACGGGTGGTCATGATTTAGTTAATTTGATATTTTTACCTCTATCATATTTTCAATATTATCAAAAATATTACAACAAACAGCAAAAGAATAATTTTCATAAAAAGGTAATTCAAAGAACTTGAAATTCCTCTCCCCAGTAACACCAATATTGTTGCTCCACAGCTCAGTAGTGAAAGAATTCATAGATTTAACTAAACCTGTTCCTATCGCTTTAACAAAGCTTTCCTTTAGTGTCCAAAATCTATAAAAAGTTTCACACTTTAACGAATCTGAGAGCTGTAAGAAAAAAATTTTTTCCCTCTCTGATAAAACATAATCTATAACTTCATTAAAATCAAAACTCTCATTATATTCCAAATCGATTCCGACTTCAGCATTGCTAATCGCAACTGCTACCCAATCTCCCGAATGAGTAATATTAAAAAAACAATTATCAATTCCAATTAAATAGGGTTTCCCATGATTATTTTTAAAAATTTTTACGGGAGTAAACTCAGATATAATTTTGTTAAATAAAAGATATTCATATAAGATATAGTATGCAACAAGAGATCTCCTATAATCTAAAACCTTTTTATATTTTCTCGCTTCTTTCAAAAAGTTAGGTGGGATACGATTTTCTATGTAGAATTCATCCAATTTAGTAATATTGATATTTGAAAAATATATTATCATTACACACTCAACTCAACCAATTTATAAAATTCACCTTTCCTATCCATCAAGTTATCAAAAGAACCATCTTCAACAATAACTCCATTTTTCATAAAAAGAATTCTATTGTATTTCTTCAACATGCTCTTATTTAACTTATGCGTAACAACAAGAACCGTCAAATCTTGAATTTCTAAAATTGAATTTTCAATTTCAGTAGTAACTTTATTATCTAAAGACGAGGTAGCCTCATCTAATAATAAGATTGGTGTTTTTCGAATTAAAGCACGCGCAATACTAAGTCTCTGTCTTTCTCCCCCAGATAGATTTGATCCATTCTCGCCACATAAAGTTTGTAGACCTAATTCATTTTCTAAAAGATAACTTTCTAAGCCAGACTGCTGTACAGCTTTTTTTATATCATCTTCAGTAAAGGATTGACTAAGGGTAATATTTGCTTTTAAAGTATCATCAAAGATATAAACATCTTGCTGAACAATAGTCATTAAGTTATAAAGGCTCTCTGCTGAAATAGCTTGCAAATCTTGATTATCAATTGAGATATACCCACTTGTTACATCATAGAAACGCAGTAATAGATTGAGTAAAGTCGATTTTCCACTGCCTGACATACCTACTATTGCAATTTTTTCCCCCTTTTTGATCTGCAAAGATAAATTATTAAAAATCTTTTCCTCAGCATTAGGGTAGGAAAAATCTACATTTGAAAAAGAAATGACATCATCAAAATATTCTTTCGTTTTACCAGTTTGAAGTTCGATTACATCTTTTACCTCAAATGAATTCAGTGTAGCCTGACCTTCACGGAATTTACTCATTCCCATACCAATTTCATTTAGTGGCATTACTACAAAATTGACTAGTTGAACAATAGCTGTAACACTCCCAATTGTGGTATGCCCACCGAAGACCAGATACATTCCTCCACCAAAGGCTACTAAAAAAACAATCATCCCTGAAAGTTGAGAAATAACATTAGATAAAACATCAAATTTCCCTTTGATGAAATATATCTCATCCAATTTTTCGCTTTCGTTTTTGTAATCTTGACCGATAACCTCTTTCACATTAAAACTTTTTATAACTAGAAACCCTGCTAAAATATCTTTAACCTTAGCTAAATATTTCTGATCGGCTATCATAGAGCTATTTTGTAGAGAGGCTGATTTTTGTCCAATAAATCCTGAAATCATCATAGGAATAATGCTAGCAATGATAACTAATAAGGTCAAAAACCAATTACCTATAAACATGGCTACTAGTGAGAAAATCATTAAGGAAATATTTTTTGAAATATTAAAATATTGGAGCAAATAATCCTGCTCAATTTTCTTCATGTTCTCAGTTAATATTGAAATAAATTTCCCTGATTTTTCCTTAGAAAATTCTCTATAATCCCTATCTAAAATAGATTTAAACACCTTATTTTTGTATCTTGACATAATCTGCCTAACAAGTTTATTTCTTAATCGAAGGGATATAAAATTAAGACTGGCATAGATAAATATTACGATAGCACCTATTAGTATCGCTTGGGTTAGAGCTTCCCTATTTTGGGACATTCCACTATCAATTATAATTTTAATAGAATAAGCAAAAGCAATATTAGTTAAAGGAACTAGTATATTAAAAATCATGAAAGTATAAAAAGACTTCTTATGGTACTTTGTCAATTGTTTCATTCCTAATCTACCTCATAATTCTTAAATTTCATTTAGAAAATGTGACATAAAATATTCTTCTAAGTCAATATTCTCTCTCCTAAGCTCTTTCATAGAGACCTGTTCTAGCATTTGTCCATTTTTGATAACACCAATCTTATCTGCTATCTGTGAAATTTCCGATAAAATATGACTTGAGATGAATATTGTAACACCACATTCCTTAGAAAGAGACAACAAAAGATTCCGAATTTCTTGAATTCCTATTGGATCTAAACCATTGATTGGTTCATCTAAAATTAACAATTTAGGTTTTGTTAGGAAAGCCCGAGCTAAACCAAGTCTCTGTCTCATTCCTAACGAAAACTCTTTTACTTTTTTAGTCGTATTTTTTAATCCGACCATCCTTAAGGCTCTTATTATATCTGATTCGGTAATATTTTTCCTCATATATTGCGCGTGAATTTCCAAAATTTCTTTTGCAGTACAATTTTCATAAAAAATTGGTGTTTCAATAACACTTCCAACCTGACTTAGAATCTCCTCTCTGTGATCTTGTAAATTTTTTCCAAAGATTTCAATACTACCAGATGTAACAGTTGATAAGGATAACATGCATTTCATTAAAGTTGTTTTCCCTGCGCCATTTGGTCCTAAAAATCCATAGATTTCTCCTTCAGAAATTTGTAAGTTAATACCACTTAAAATTTCTTCCTTAGCAATAGTTTTAAAAAGTTCTTTTATTTCAACAATATTTCCCATCTCTATACCTCGCCTTCAATGTCGGATTTCAATGTGAGAGCTTTTTCTTCAGAAGCATAAATTCCAACTTGTACAGTCTCTTCTTTTATAGAAATTATCAGAGAATTATTACTTGTTCCTTTTTTTAGTTGTTTCAGTTTTATGCTTGAAAAAAATTCGTTTCCTTCTAAAAATTCATAAATACCTAAAAAGTTAACCACAGGTACATGATCATATTCAAATTCATCTTCTTGCTTGTAATCATTACTAGAAATGAAATTAATAAAATCCAAAGATGTAATATTTCTAGAATTTTTATACTCTTCAACTTGACAACGTAAAGAGTTATCAAGTTCACTTAATGAGCCATTTTTAACAATGACTGGAATTAGTTCTAGAAACATTCCAAGAGTATTAGAAAACTTTTCCAATTTCCCACATCTCCCCTTGAAAAGTATAAAAGCAGGCATTTTACTTGGCCAATCTTCATTAATATTAAACTGTTTACCATAACTTAATATTGTTCGCCCAATTACTCCCCATAGATTATCTATAAGAGGCAATTCTTTTCTAAACTTAGGTTTAACAATGATTGAAGAAAAAACTTTTGAATTATTTTTTACAAAACCTGTCTTGTATTGATTACTTACTTCCTCAAAACTTTTTATTGAGAAAATTCGATGGTTTACTTCCTCTGTTGAATTTACAAGTTTTGCATATTCTGAATATGAAGGTATAGTATCTGATTTGAGGTCTGGAAATTCTAAATTATTTTTAACACTTTTTTCAAAAATTTCAGCTGAATAGGCATCCCAAAATATATGATGAATTCTCAAATAAACGCGATATTTAGTATCGTTTTCTTTCAAAAGTACTAATTCACAGGCATGTTCATTTTCTTTAAAAATTTCATTATCTTCGAATCGATTTTGCTCAATTTCATAGATTAATTTAATATCTTCTATGTACCTATCACTTAGATCAACAAATGAAATTTCCCAAGCCGTATCAAATGGATACTCTTTAATATTTAAAACATTATCTATATAAACATAAGCACTTCTTAAAACACCATTCTCTTTAACTACTTTCTTCAATGAATTAATTATATCTGTATAGTCATAATCTCCTTCAATATCAAAAATTGCTCCAGAAACGATCATAGGTTGTTTTTTAATCCACTGCTGCATTTTAGTAGCTTTGTATATTGAGTATTTATTTTTAGATTTAAAATCCTGCTTATATGTTATAGAGTACGGCTTAGATAATCTTCTTTCATTTTTTTGCGTCATCTTTTTTTCTGTAATTTCTTCTGGAATTGTTGCAATACTATTCTCTAAATGTAAATCTCTAATAGATTTTTTGCTAAGTATATCTTTTAAACTAATCATATATCCGAGCTTATTTAATTTTGCGACAATTCTCATCGCTGTAATTGAATCACTTATAATATTTGATAGGGGCTGAAGAACGTTTGATATATCAATCTTAAGAATTTTTTCCAATACCTCACAAAATTCTCTTTCTCGGAAACTCATTTTTAAATCTTCTGCTAGATTTTCTATTTTGGGTAATCCAAAGTTTTCAAGGGTCTTTCTATCAACCTTTCCATTAATAGTAGTTGGAAGCGAATCAATGCTAACAATTCTCTCTGGAATCATATAGTATGGTAATTTTTTTTGTAAAATTAATTTAACTTCTGCAGATAAAATGTTATTATCCGAAACTATATATGCAACAATGTGTTTATCATTATTCTCACTGACAATGCAACAAGCAGCTTGTTTAATACTAGATATATTCAAAATTTGACTCTCAATTTCACCTAGTTCGATTCTAAAACCTCTTATTTTTACTTGACGATCAATACGTCCTAAGTATTCAATGTTGCCATTAGGTAATCGTCTAACTAAGTCTCCAGTTCTATATATTCTGGATTTAGAAATTAACCTATCTTCAAAAAAAACTTGCTTATTTAATTCGTCTCTATTTAGATAACCTCGAGAAAGACTTATACCGGATATACATAATTCACCTGGCATGTAATCTCCGACCAAAACACCATTATTCATGATATGTACATTGACATTTTGTATCGGTTTACCAATTGGACATTTCTTCAATTCGTCCTGAAGTTTATAAATTGTCCAATCTGTGGTCCAAATTGAAGCTTCACTTGGACCGTAACCATTAATGTAACACATTTTTTGACTCCAAATTTTAGCTATTTCAGGACTTGCTTCATCTCCAGCATTCATAATATATTTTAATGTATTTAATTCATCTGGTTTGAAGAAAGGCATCAATACTGGAGGTATTAAAGCAAAAGTCACTTGCATTTCATTAATAAGATTCTTTATATCTTCGGGTGAATTGCGAATATTATCAGGAACAATAACTAATTGAGAATTATTTACTAAAGCACCAAATATTTCAAGAACCGATGCATCAAATGAAAGACTAGCAAATTGTAAAATTCTAGCATTATTTTTTAGTTGAAATTTTTCTCCAATATAATCAAATAAATTCATTAATCCTTGATATTCTATTAGAGAACCTTTAGGAGTTCCTGTCGATCCTGATGTATATAGTACATAAGCCACATTATTTTTGTCCAAAACAACTCTAGGTTTCTCTGAATTCATTTTTAAATTACATTGATCTGGTTGAATTATTTTTATATTCTGTAAATTACCACTTTTCTCATCGTCTGTAAATAGTATTTTAACTCCTGCATCTTCTAATTGAAAGGAAACTCTTTCAAAAGGTAAACTTTTATCCATAGTTACACAGCAAGCTCCTGCTTTCATAACTGCAAGCATACTTATTATTACCATTGGTGATTTCGATAAATAAATACCTACTCTGTCCTCAGTTTTAATTCCATTTTGTAGTAAAATGTCTGCTAAGGCATTACTTTTAGATTCCAATTCCTTAAATGAAATTTTTTCATCTAAATAGAAAATAGCAGTTTTTTCTGGATTATGTATTGCATTTTGACTAATAGCTTCAGGAATATTAGCAAGGCATATTTCTTTTTGGTTCTCTTGATTTTTTAGGTATAACTTTCTTAATTGCTCCTGATTTAGTACTTGAATATCTTTTACTTTATGTTCAGGATAAAAACAAATATACTCTAAAATATTTTCCATTGTTTGGAGGAGATTATTAATAGTATCATCTGAGAATTTTTCAATATTAAATGACAATTGAAAAGACATATAGTCTCCAGTATCGTGAATCATACAAGATATATCATAACTGGGATTCTCAACGCCCTCACACACCTGTAAGGTTATACCATTGACAAATTCAAATAATTGATTATCTGAAACAAAATTTGAATAAGAGTATACTGTTGAGAATAATGGTGTTCTTCTACCTAACAACTTTTGTATTTCCGATGGGCTTACGTATTGATAATGTTGTCCCTGAATAAGCTGTTGTTTATTTTTCAAAATAAGCTCTTTAATAGTTTCATTATTCTCCACAGAAATTCTTGTTGGTATAGTATTAATCAACATTCCAACAATTGAACCAATATTTTCTATTTCAAAATTTCTACCAGAAACAACCTTTCCGAAAACAGAGTCACTAGTATAGTTAAACCTTTGAATTAACAAACCCCAGACAACTTCTAAAATAGTATTTCTTGTCACTGATAGTTTACTACTCAAATGCGTGAGTTTATCGTAGACATATTTAGGAACGTTGTGACGCAAATTACCGCTTAATGATCTATTATGTACATTTGTCTCCAAATTTTTAAAATCAGATTCACCATCATAATCCCCAAGTAAGTTCACCCAGTATTCTTTTCCATTATTATCTTCTATTCCTCCAATAAATTTTAAATATTTTTTATAATTATCTTTTTTAGATAAATATCTATCTAATTTTACATATTCATTATCAACATAGTATTTGTAAGTAATCGACAGTGTCTTCAATAAATTTGCCAAAGACCAGCCATCAAAAACTATATGGTGGAAACTCAGCAATAAGTATGTTTTTTGGTCGTTAGCTTTTATAATTATTGCTCTGAATAAATTACCTTTCTCTAAATAGAAATCTTTATTCATTTCTATAGACTTCACCTTTGTAAGAATTTCATTTAAATCTATGGTGCTATTAGAATAATCAAATTCCGTTACGGATATATCCTTGATTTCATCAACTTTCTGTAAATATGATCCCGAATCACTCTCAACGATTCTCATAGATAATGCTGGATGTTTGGTTGAAAGCTTACTAAGTGCCAGTTTTAAAGACTCAAGATCCAAATTATTTCCTAATATTTCAAATAAAGTCTGAGTGGAATAGAGATTGGGATTGTCATTGGTTAACTTTTGAAATAGTATCCCCTCTTGAGAAGGAGTCAGTGGTAAAAGTTCTCCTCTATCATTATTGTTGATAAATGATAGTATAGCTTCTTTAAATTTCTTACCTAATTCTTCAATATCTGATTTCTTAAATTTATTTGAATTAAAGTCAATTATGAATTTTAAACATTTATTTTGAATAATACCATTGAAGTTAAGGGGAGACCAAAGAGTATTATTTTCATCCATTGAATTTCCAAAATCATAATCTGACATTACTAAAGAACTAGAATTGTTGTCTATGTTCCCCATAAAGTTAAATGAACATTCTGACATTTCATTTGAATTCAATATTCTCTTACAATATTTAAGAATTCCAAAATTAAATCCTTTTTTTGGTATTCTTCTAATTGCTGCCTTAGTTTTATTCAATAAATCCCAAATATCTTTATCAGAGCAATCTAAAATTAGTGGATAATTTGTAGTAAACCAACCTATTGTTCTATCTACTTTAGAAATATTATTAATAGATTCTCTCCCATGTCCTTCTAAATTTAATGATAGTAATTTTTGATTAGTTATACTATTCATTGCAAAGGCGAGGGCGGTTAATAATAGATCATTTATCTGTATGTCATCTCTGGGATTGCAAAGTTTTTGAAGAGATTTAGTCTCATCTTCTGATATAGATATTTTAATTTTTTTGAACGGATTCCCCTCAAATTGCTTATCTCTGGGCTCTTCTAGCTGAATTTTTCCTTCTGATATCTTAGAAACTACATTATTCCAATAAGAAAGTTCCCCTGTTACCTCTTCTGAATCACCGTGTTTTTGTAGTTCATTTAACCAGCTTTTATAGTCCATTGTTTTATATGGTAGAGTCAATTCTTTATTCTGATTAAGCTGATTTTGCAAATAAATAAAATCATCTAATAATATTCTCCATGACACGCCATCAATAACTAAATGGTGTGCACAAATGAATAGTAAAACTCGTTTTTCAGTTTTAAAATACACTAAACTTAGCAGAGGAGTTGAAGATATATCGAATTTGTTTTGAGCATTATTACAATATGATTTACAATTTTTTATGAATTCCTTATCAGTACATTCTATAAAATCAATTTTATAAGATGGACGTTTTACTTCTATAAATCTGTTACTACTTATTTTAGAATCACTAAAGTTTTCTTTAAAAATCGAATGTTCTTCAGTTAATCTGTCAAATATTTTGATTATATCTTCATATTTGTCTTCAAATTTCAGTTCTAAAAGTACTGATTGATTGAAGAAATTGGGATTCTTTAAGTTTTGAGAGAAAAACTCTTCAATAATAGGTGAAATGAGAATATTATCATCTGAATTATTTTCAATAATGCCTATTTCATTTTTAGTATGAAATAACTTTTTTAAAGAAATTGATTGAAGTATTTCCTCAGGTTCAACTTTAAATCCAATTTCTTTAAATTTAGATGCTATTCGTATAGCTTTTATTGAATCTCCCCCTTGAGACAGAAAATCTTTTTCTAAGTCTAAATCTTTTTCATTTAACTCACTTTTTAAAATGTAAATTAAATCACTATTATCTTTTGAGTTTTCTATTGATTGAGAATCTTGTAATAATTCATATAAATTATTACAGCCCAATATTTTATCAGAATCTAGAATGATCGATTTTTCAGCTAATTTTGAAGAAATCCTAATTGCTTTAATAGAATCTCCTCCTTGCTCCAAGAAACTCTCAGAAAAAATGACTTTATTATTTAATACACCTTCTATAACTGCTTTTATCTGTTCTGTTTTCTCAGATTTAACAATTGGAGTGTTTATACTTTCCATTAATAATGTTAAATATTCATTAGATAACCTTTCTATAGTCTCTTTCCTAAAAATAGCTTTTTTGAATTCCCATCTAATTGTTAATGTACTATCTATTTCTAAGATATCTATTGTGATATCAAATGGTGATGTTTTGGATTTTATAGGGATTTGTTTCAAAAAACCATCTTCTAGTGTTTTTACCTTATTAAATGCTAAAAATACGTCAAATAATGGATTTCTTGTATAATCAGTGTTACTATTATGAAGTTTTATGATTCTATCTAAAGGATATAGTTGGTTTTCAAATAGTTTCAATACTACTTTTTTTGTTTTTTGTATAATAGTAGCAAAATCATCATCTTGATTAATCGTTCCCCTTAGAGGTAGAGTGTTAGTATACATACCAAATGTGTTTTCTGATTTTTCAAATAATCTTGAATTTATTGCTGTTCCAATAATA
The DNA here is from genome assembly GCA_963522395.1 of uncultured Streptococcus sp. Taxonomy (GTDB): domain Bacteria; phylum Bacillota; class Bacilli; order Lactobacillales; family Streptococcaceae; genus Streptococcus. Next base: position 17,199 of record CAUQZY010000014.1, on the reverse strand, counting down.
ATATCTCTTTGATTAGTGAGTATACTTAAATAATACATTGTTAATGAAGCAAAGAACATATATAGAGTTATACTATTGCTAGAACAAAAATTGTCAATATTCTTTTTTAAATTTTTGTCTATTTCTATTAAAATTTCATCACCACTTTCATTTCCTCTAGAAACTCTTGGAAAATCTAGCGGCAAATCTAACAAAGTAGGCTTCTGACTAAAAGTTTCTTTCCAATAGTTATCTGAAGAGTCCAGATTTTCATTGTTTAATAAATCATTTAATTCTGCAGAAGGCATCAATACTGGTAATGTTTGTTCTCCTCTATACTTCTTCATAAGTTCTGACGTGAATAACGATGTAGAATATCCATCATTTATTGAATGATGAATATCAATAAAGACATAATCGTTTTTAGTTGTTCTCAGAATATTCATTCTTATTAATGAATCATTTTCCAAATCAAATGGTTTTACTAAACTACTAAATACATTTTCGATTTCTTGTTCTTCACATGAAATCATTTTTATTTCACTAGAAATATGATTTTTGACTTCCAGCATTAATTTATCATCATGCATATGAAAATTAGATTTTAAAATTTCAAATTTATCTAAAATTTGTTTATATGTATTATTCAGTTTATTCAGATCAAGTCTTTCATTACTTTTTAATAGTAAAGGCATGTTGTAACTTGTTGAACTTTTATGAACCATTTGTAAAGCGTATATTCTTTTTTGTGTATCTGTAGCTTGAAAAATACTGTAGTTATTTGAAGTAGTAGAAACTACTGAATTATTTTGAACGATATTAAGATTTTCTGATTTATCAAGATTTATTGTTTTTTTAGGTTTTTTTTGACTATTTGACTGTTCAATTTGACTTAAAATAAATGATATCGTTGGAGATTCAAAGAATTGTTCTAATTTAATCTGTAGAGAAAAATTGCTATTTAAACGATTTATTAGTCTTGCAGCTTTTATTGAGTGTCCTCCTAGAACAAAGAAATCATCTGAAATTTTCACGTTATTTATTCCTAAAATTTCAGAAAAGACTGCTTGTACTTCTCTGAAGGTTGAAGAAGTAATTAATTTAGAAAGTTCATTATTTTCAGTTTCATTTTTAACATCAGTCAAACTTAATAATCTTGGAGTGTCAATCTTTCCATTGGCAGTCAAAGGTATTTTTTTAATTTTAATAAACTTTGAAGGAATCATATAAGACGGGATTACAGATGAAAGTCTGTTCCTTAAGGTTATTGTGTCAAAAGAATCTGCTGTAATAAGGTAAGCAATTAATTCTTTATTTGCTCCTTCTCCCTTGGCGAGTACTACACAATCTATAATAGATGCTATATTCTTAATATTGTCTTCTATTTCAGATAGTTCTACACGATTTCCTCTTATTTTAATCTGTTTATCCATTCTGCCTAGAAATTCAATATTTCCGTCATAATGCCACCTTGCATAATCACCAGTTCTATAGAATTTTTCACCTTCAAACAAAAAGAATTTCTCATTAGTTAAAGTTTCATTATTAAGATATCCAATAGCAACTCCAGGTCCAGAAATGCATAATTCACCTACCATACCGAACCCACAAACTTTTTCTTTCTGGAATATTATGCATCTAACATTTGGTGCTGGTCGTCCAATCGGAATTTTTTTATGTAGTTTTTCACGATTTTCAAACCAGGTTGTCGACCAAACAGTTGCTTCCGTTGGACCATAACCGTTCGCATAAGATAGGTGATTCTTCCATTTATCTACTATCTCCCATGTTGCTTCTTCCCCTGCTGTCTTAAGTGATTTTAAAGTAACTAGTTTTTCAGGATTTAATTCATTTACAAAGACAGGAGGTAAAACCGCCCAGGTTACTTTAAATTCATTCATTATTTGAGTAACTGAATCTGGATTCAATCTCTTTTCTTCAGGAACAATCACTAGCGTGTGTCCATTCAATAGTGAGGTTAGTATCTCTAATATCGAGGCATCAAAAGCTAAGCTAGCAAATTGGAGCAATACTTCAGAGGAATTCTTAAATTCAAACTCCAAATTCATTCCCAATGCCATATTAACAGCTCCATTGTGAGAAATAAGGGTTCCTTTTGGTTTCCCTGTTGTACCTGATGTATATATTATATATGCCAGATTTTCGCAAGGATAATCATATTCAATATATTCAAATTTATTTTCTAATAACAAATTCTTATCAACAGAAATTACATTAATCGATTTATCCTTTATAATTCTTTTACGTTCATCATTTAACGTATTATTTATTAGTATATATCGAGCCTTTGAATCCTCAAGAATGTAAGTAAATCTCTCCTTAGGAACACTAATGTCTAATGGTACATATACAGCATTAATTTTTAATATGGCTAAAAATGAAATTATTGGTTCCATACCTTTTTCTTGTAGAGAAAGGACATAATCTCCTTGATTAATACCGCTTTTTCTTAACTGTAGAGCCAATACTGTCGACTTATTATCTAATTCTTCATAAGTCATAGTTTCACCAGAAAAATTTAAAGCAACTTTATTCATAAATTTATTTGCAATATCTTTAAACTGTGAAACGATATTTTTTTCTACTTTAATTGAAGGCTGTATATTTTGTGAGTATTCCTCTATTATCTTTTCTTCTTCTTTCCAAGAAAATTTAATATCTCTCAAAGGTTGATTTTCATTTTCCACAAATTGTTCAAGTATAAACTTAAATCTCTTAAGCATATCAATGATAGTAGATTCATAATATTTGTTAGAATCATACATCATTTTTATATATAGTTTTTCTTCTTGAATAATTGACAAATTTAATGTATAGTCAGTCTGTTCAAATGTTTTTTCATGTTTCATCCATTCAGGGTGACTATCATTGAAGACATCAAAACTAAACAAAGAACTAATTTTTTGATCAATTAGATTATTAATTTCTGAAAGTGAAATCATTTCATTTCCGTTTACCAAATAATTTTTTCTTTGTTGATATTTAAGTAATTGGGATACGCTTAAGTTTGGATCAGTTTTTATTCTGATTGGTATAGTATTAATAAATAGTCCTACCATATTATCAATTCCAGGAAGTTGAACATCACGACCAGATATAATTTTCCCAAATACAACGTCATTGGAAGCTGAATAAGCCTGTAGCACAATCCCCCAAGCAGACTCTAAAATAGTACCTACGCCTACTTTTATTTTTTTTCCAAGATTTTGTATTAATTCGGTTAATTCTAAAGTTAGTTTAATTCCAACTTCGTCCAAATCACTTTTCTTGATTTTTTTATACGAGTTATCTTTCTCTGGGAGTAATATTGGAAGTCCTTCAAAATTTTCAAGATAATTTTCCCAAAAATATTTTGTTTTAATTTCATTGTTGCTATCGAGTAACTCAACAAAATCACTATACTCTGATATTTTTTGATTTTCTTGGTAGTCAATTTCTTCATATAATTGAATAAATAAATTATTAATAATATCTAAACACCATCCATCCATTATGATATGATGAAATGACCAAATAAGTTTTGATTGATTCTCTCCAATATTTATAACATGTACTCTAAATAGTGGATCCTTCTCGAAGTCCCAAGAACTTTTCTTCTCTTTAGCAATATATTTTTTAATTTGTTTATCAATCGTTTGAGAATCAAATCCATCAAAATCTTCAAAAGTTACAGGTATATTTCGTTCAACAAACTGCACATTTCTTGCAACTTTTTGTTGTTTATAAAAAATTGCAGTTCTTAAAATTTCGAAACGACTTGCCATTTTCTCCATAACAGAGTAAATTTTTTCTTCTTTTAATTCTTTATAAACATTCATCACTACTTGAACAATATATTTATCCTGTTTATCTAGCATTTTATTAAAAAGAAAATTTTCCTGCATATATGATAAGGGATATATTTTTTCTATTTCTAACCCATTAATTTTTGTTGTCTCAATTGTAGATTGTAACTCTTCCTTACTCCAAGAACAATCACCGTATTTTGCCATACAGTCTTGACTATTTATCTTTTCAATAATTGTATGTATGTTATTCTTGAATCTCTCAGCAATTTTTTCTATTTCAGAAATTGAAAAATAACTTTGTTCAAATTTAAATTCAAAAAATAGATTATTATTAATACTTTGTCCAGTTATAGTTAATGGGAACCATAAATGATTTGATTTTGAATTCCTATCTCCCATATCTAAATGAACCAATTTTATGTGTTCTAAATTTTCCTGAAAATCACCTAAATAATTAAAAACTATCAATGGTTCAAATACTTTCTCATAGTTAGATATTTTTTGATCTTTATAAGCTAAATAATTTAAACCTCTATTCGGAATTCTCTTAGTTATACAAGAAACACTTGCTAGTAAGTCATCAAAATCTTTTTTATTCTCAAAAATAACAGGATAGATACTTGTAAACCAACCTATCATGGAATCATTTTCAATATTTTGTTCTATTGATTCTCTACCATGACTCTCTAACATAAGCGCTAAAGTGTCACTATTGACTGCTTTTATAAGTGCTGCCAAAAAAATATCATTTATTCTATATGCATGCTTAGAATTTCCCGTAAGAAATAGACTATCATCCATGTCAATAGTAATTTTCTTGGAGTTTATATTATTAATTGATAATTTAGTTTTTGAAGAATTTATTTTTTCTAAATCATTATTAATTTTATCCCAGTATGATTTTTCCTCCTTCAGTATCCTAGTTTGGTATTTATCTAATTTTCTAGCCCACTCAAAAAAGGTAATATTCTCTCTAGGGAGATCAATCTCTCTGTTTTCTATTCTTTTTGTGAATATGGTATTGAGTTCATCGTTTAATAATCTCCAAGAAACACCATCAATTATTAGATGATGAATAGTTATAAAAATATAACTCCCTGTAGAAGACTTAAACAACACAATGTTAATAAGTGGACTATTTTCTAAATCAAATTTATTTTGATTTTTTTCACAAATTAATTTGAATTTTATATTAAATTCGTCGGAATTCAAATCTTTAAAATCATGGGATTCAAATAAAAATAATTCTCTACCTCTATTTATAAACGGTTGATTATTTTGATCAAAATTGACCTTAAATAGTATGTGATTTTCGGTCAACTCTTTAAATATAGACTTAATTTCTAAATCATTTAACGAACTATTTATATACAATGTTTCACATTGATTAAAATGTTCCTTGACAAAGAAATCCTTTCGGAAAAATTCTTTTTGAATTGGGCTTAGTATTATATCGCTTTCAAATGGCTGACTGATTAACTTCTCTTCATTGGTATTTCCTAATCTCAATATGATTTCATCAATACTTTTAGAATCGACTATATCGTTAGTTCTAAGTTTATAGCCACGATTTTTCAGCTTCGAGACGATTCTGATTGCCTTAATTGAATCCCCTCCTAAAGAATAAAAATCAATATTTTCATTCTCAATCGTAATTTTTAGTATTTCCTCGAAGACTTCAATGATATCTTTTTTTGTAGAATTATCAATCGTATCCAGTAAACTTACTTTACTTTCTCTTATAATACTAGGTAAAGATTTTTTGTCAACTTTTCCATTCAAGGTCATCGGTAACTTAGCTATTTCAATAATATGATGAGGTTGCATATAGGTTGGCAATTGATCTATAATTTTTTTACGAAACGTATTTTTATCTATGGGATTTTGCAAAACTACATACACAACAACTTCTTTTTCTGAATTCTTAGAATTGAGATTCGTTATACATGAATAAACTTCTTTTACTTCATTTTGTTTTAAGATTATTGAGTTCAATTCAGACAAATCTATACGGTGACCTCTTACTTTCACCTGATTATCTTTTCTCCCACAAAATACTAATTCTTTTTCTGAATTCCAATAAACTATGTCACCTGTTCTATACATTTTTTCCTTGGTTCTAGGATGTAACAAAAAACTTTTTTCATTTTTAGAATCATTGTTAATATATCCTACACTAAGGCTATCTCCTGAAATATACAGTTCACCAGGAATTTCAAGCCCACATTCTTGAATTCCTTGAAAAACATGACAACTTACATTCTGTATAGGACGACCTATCGGAACAGATAAATTAGTATCAAAATTTCTATATTCCCATGTGGAAGTCCAAACTGTCGCTTCAGTTGGTCCATAGGCATTAAAATATTTTACTTTGTCTTTCCATTCTAATATAAAATTCCAATTAGCTTCCTCACCAGCAGTCATTAAATATTTTAATGTAGTTTCACGTTTTGTATCAAGATTTTGCATGTATACTGGTGGAATAATTGCAAATGTTACTTTTTCAGTATCCCACATATCTTGCAGTAAATTTGGATTTTGTTTTTCTTCATGATTAACCATTACTAGAGTACAACCATTTAAAAGAGCTCCAAAAATTTCTAGTATAGAAGCATCAAAAGAATGACTTGCAAATTGTTGAATTATATCATTTTCTTCAATTCCGATATCATTTATCAATGCCTCACACATATTTATTACTGAACTATGTTTTATCATCACACCTTTCGGTACTCCTGTAGAACCTGAAGTATAGATAATATATGCAAGATTATCCGAAGTTATTTTGGGAAAAGAATTTAGATTAGTATTTTTTTCTACTAATAGGCTATCATATATGATAGTGTTTATTTTAAGAGAATTTGATAATTCTTCATCACTAGTGATTAGTAATTTACACAAACTATCACTTAATATATATTTTATTCTCTCAAAAGGATTTTCTTTATCTACGGGCAGATAAATGCCTCCAACCTTAAGGATTGCAAAAATTGCTACAATTGCATCAATTCCTACTAAAGTTGATGCGATAACTTGTCCAGAACATACCCCTTTATTGATTAGTAAATTAGCTAATTCAGAACATTTTTTATCTAATTCCTTAAATGTTACACCTTCCTTATTGTATCTTACAGCTATCTTATTAGGAAACTTCTCTACTTGTTTTTTGAATAGCCCCGTAATTGTTTCACTCTTATTAAAGTCTTTAACACGTTTTTCAAAATAAACTTCTTCTTGTTTTTTTAGTAAGGGTACAGAAGCAAGTTTTTTATCAATGTTATCAATAAACTGCTCTAAAATATACATAATAAACAAATGTAATCTTTGAAGTTCTGGTAATTTTATTGAAAACGTTTGATACTCGTATAAAATAAACGGTTTTTCATTCATATAATTAATCATAATTGTTAATGGATTTGTCCTACTACCACTACCAATCACTTTAAACTTAAATCCTAACTTTAGATATCTGTGCTTTAATTCATAATTCATCTCCATGCACGATATATCGGTCAATGATTCAAATGATTCAATTCCATTATTTTCTATCATTTCTGATATGGTATAATCACAAAATTTTTTTATAATTGCTTTTTTTTCAGATACATCCAAAATATATTTTTTAATTGAAGTTTCTAAATCTATTTTAGGAATAATGGGTAATAAGCTAGTATTTGAATTCCAACCATCATTCTGCGTTACTGCTAGCCCAACACTAGCTCCAGATGTAAACGTCTTAACTTTTTTAGAAAAGATTACTCCAGCTAAAATAAAGTCAAAAAGAGTAGTATCCTTTGAAATTTTAGATTCTTCAAATTTACGTATTAATTCTTGAGGAATAATCTCTTTTATTACTTCAGTTCCTAAATTTTTCGAATTTTCCTTATAAAGATTTTCCCCTTCAAAACTTTCTAACTCTTTTTCCCAAAATTCTATTGTTTCTTCTTGATTTAGAATAGTTTTTTGGGAATAACTTCCTGACACCTCTTCAATATTTATATCGTTTAACAATAATCCTACAAAAGTGTTTGAAAATTGGGTAATGAATTGAATATCAGAAATTAAATGATGAAATTTTATCAATAACTGCTTTTTTACACCATTTATTTCTACTATAAGAAATTCATGAAGTGGTTTCTTGAAATCAAATATGGAGTCCTTCTTCCATACTTCGATAAAGCTGTCCAATTCACTTACACTTTCAAATTTTTTAATTAATATATTATTAAATTCTTGATAACTTCTGATGTATTGCTCTTTATTTGATAATACCTCAATTCTTAAATGATCAATTTTTCTCAACATAATATTTAAAGAGAATAATATTTCATCAGTTGTATATTTTGCTGGAATTTCCAATGATGCGCAGATATTGTTGATTTCTTTAACTTCTCTTAAGTTCTCAATATTTAATAAATTTTCTTGAACTTTTGTTAATTTATAATTTATATTCGTCATTATAATCCTTTTCCTTCCATTAAACTCAAATATACTACTTGATATTAATATCTTTTCTTGAAATATTATAAATTGAAAATGAAACAATCATTAAACTTATGAAACTAGCAAATATTAAGAAGAATAAGTTATCAACAAAGTTATTAGTTAAACTGCCTGGACTTACATTTGAAAGTAATGCTGCTAAACCAAGTCCTGTAAGCATTGTTATAGCTATTGAATGCCTAATCATACCTAAAACAAAAGGTAGTATTCCGATTAATACTGTTCCAAACGTAATTCCAGCTAAGTTAATCATTTGATTAGCTACTGGTATATAATTTGATTCAGTTAAAATTGCTACTAATTTAATTAATAATTGAATAACTAAATGTGCAGTAAAATGAACAATAAATGATATTAGAATTACTGCAAGCACTTTCCCCCATAATAATTTTATTTTAGAAACAGGGTAGGAAAACAACTGAAAAATTGTTCTTCGTTTAAATTCATCAATAATAATCGTAGACAATAAATAAGATTCAAAAATCAAAAATGCTGCTTTGGTAAATAATGATGCAAATAATGATGTTGCAATTGCCCAACCTTCCCATTTATCAGTAATTCTAATATTATTGGCATTCTGTCCAACGAATTCTCCTAGTTTATTATCAGTACCTAATCCCATGATTATGATTCCTGTAACACCTAATACTATAAATATAGTACCTAACCAAGCACAAAATAATTTAGATTTCGAAACCTTATTTAATTCAATTTTAATAAGCGACAACATAGATTTTTCCTCCAAAAAGTAAATATAGGCTAGATTATTAAAACTATTCTCAGCACATATTTAAAATAAATTTTTTAACAAACAAAATTTCAGACATACTTTCGGTATGAATAATATTAAAAAACAAACATACTAAGAGTATGTAAAACCATATTTTAATAACATACATAGAGTATGCTATTTTTTAAAATATAAAATACGTAAAATATTCACAATAATTAACTAAACCCACAATGTTTCAATATAAAGGCATTATTAAGAATCATATCATAAGACTATTTTGCACTTTTTAAGTGATCAAATAAATTGAAAATCACCTCCATCATTTCATCAGAAATCAACTGCACCCCTAGTCCTTCAAAAGTAAGTTTAATGAAATTCATTTTACGTTTTAATTCTTCTACTGAAAAAACAGAAATTTGGAATCCAATCCAGACATCTAGGGTCAAAACGATTAAATCTGCTAGTTCTTCCGGATATTCTGTTTTTATTGATTCATCTTTAACACCTTCATAAACTCTTTTCCTAATTTCTGGTAAAAAATCAGAAAATAAACTTAAATACTGCTCTCCTAACAAACGTGGACTTCTTAGCATAATTGAGACAGAGTATACTAATCTTTGTTGTTCTAAATTAGAGAACGCATCCATCAAAGAATTTTGTATTTTTTCTAATGCAGTATCTCCTCTCCAATTGTAATTTAAAATTTCTTGATTATTTTCGCTAATGATTGATTGCAATATTTCATCTTTAGACTCAAAATGATGATAAATAACACCTTTCGTCAACCCACCTAACCCATCGATTATATCTTGTATTGAGGTATTATCAAATCCTTTTTCTAAAAATAAGTCTTTCGAAACTTCTAATATTTTTTTTCTAGTCTCATGTGAGTTTCTATTCCTTGCCATCATATCCCCTTTCTATCATACTATCGGTATGTAATTTTATTATAATCTAACAAAATAATATTGTCAATTTTTTTGTTGTTTCCAATGATATTTTGGAAATTTTATAAAACTATTTATTTCATTCCATCTTTCCTAAATCTCTCTAGATTCTTTTCCAATTGTTCCTTATGAAGTAGATTCTTAGCTTCCTTTAATGTGTCGTCCAAAGTTTCTTCTCTATAAGTTGCTTCTGTTTTTAGTTGTTCTGATCCTTGATCTGGAGTGAAAATGATATCTAACAGTCGGTCTATTTTTTCAAGATCTTGGACAGACATATCAGATAGTCTATGAATTAGCTTCTTAAATACATCACTATTGTCTTGGTTTTTCTTAAAAAGTTTTGTAAACATCTATAACCTCTCAAAAAAAGCAGCCTATCAGGACTGCTTAGTGTAATTCGGAAATCGCATCATAAATGGACTGCAATTTCTTATTGTCTTTATTCTTTGTGTCAATCAACGTATGTAGCTCTTCAATTTTCTTTTGACTACTTTGAATATCGCTATTGTTATCTGCAATCAGTCTTTTAAGATGTTGCTGATAACTTGTAGTGATATCTGTCTCTTTTCCTGTTCTAACCTCTGTAACTTTGGGTTTAGAACTAGAATTTGATTCCGTCACAGGTGCTTGTTTACGCTTTTGAAAAGCTGCTTCATAATTTACATCATTACCTCCTTGATGATTTCCAAATAAGGCCGCAATTTTATCTGGATCTTCTTGATTTTCTGATTTACTTTCTAATGGTTGATTAAAATTCCAATCTTTTGTCATTCACTCATTTCATCCTTTCTAAATTCAGAATCATCGAATTGTCTTTCTTTACCAAAGGCATGGTCAAGAGCTTCTTCAAAACTCATGTGACTAATGCTTTGACGCCTTTTGAACGTCGCAAACATCGCTGTCTCCAGTTGCTCTTTGTAAGCAGCGAGTTTTTCTGTCTCTCTTGCTACCTTACTTTCTTGCCTAGTGACCTTTTCTTCTAAGCGTTCAATAATGGTCATATACGATCCTCCTTCATTCTAATATTAGCTAAAACATCTTGATTTTGTTATCACAATTCTAAACATTGAGAGGTTTGTCTTACTGGTTGATTCCTCAATGTCTCTTTTGCATTCTCGATCATCAATTGTAAATCTGATTTCTTTTCTCGAAGAATATCGTTCCAGTCTCTTTTTTCTTTCCCATATTCATTATCAGGTAAATCCAGGAAAACAGGAAATCCTGATTTAGATAACTTATCAGAAAAATCTTTACCTGCATCATCACAATCTACCGCAAGTGTCAATAAATCAGGATGATTATCAAAATAGCTGGTGGTATCACGAATTGTATTGATCAAAGGCAATAACTTTGAAGGTATTACTGTATCTAAGAATTCCAACTTCTGATTTTCTTCAGCTATCAGTCGTAAAGTTTGATAAGCAACAACAGACCTTTTTAATCCCTCCATAGATACCAAACGAACATCAGTTAGATTTTGTTGATGAAGTTCGTAATAGCTCATCAAGTCGATAAACGATTCACAAAAGACCAGTCTATTTGGTTTACCAATGTCAAAGGATATTCCAACATGTCCATGGCTTCCTTTTAGAATCGTTTTTAACCTCTCTCTTGGAAAAGAGTGATTCTTATATATCCCTTGTAAGCTTGCTGCCTGCAGCTTGTGACGATGATCAAAGCTTTTAAAAACAATAACAGGTTCAACAGTTTCATTTGTTTTCCAACTAGCTTGTGCTATCAAACCTTGTTGAATCATCTTTTCTATGATTTCTTCTGAGATTCCTCTACATTTTGTTAAGTAATATCTGGCCAGACTACAGTTAGAATCTTCTACTCTCTTTAAAGGATAATAAAATGGTCTCTCTCTTTTTTCTTGAACAGCTTCTTTTTGAAAAGGTTCTTCAGAAAGAAAAGCTAGAGCTTCTTTAAAAGAAATTCCCTTAACAAGTCGAACAAAATCAATGACATCACCTTGAATATCTCTTGAAAACCATTTAAAAGTATTGGTAGTAGAAAAAATTCGGAATGAATCGTGTTCAGGATGTTCATAGACACGGTTAGAAACTTGTTTAAAGGAGATACCTAAACGATTGGCTACATCAAGAATTGAAATTTGCTTACATTCTTCTATTTCCATGCAATATCATCATTTTGTCGTAGTATTTGGCAGTGATGGTATTGATGATGATTCTTCTAAAGTTTTAGGAGTGGCCTTATCTAAATCATCTAACCCAGATTTCCAAACCTGCACTTGATTGACCAATAACTTACCTGGTAGTTTCGAATAAGACAACTTAACCGTTCTGGTTTCTGTCTGATTGGTCTTTGATTGGTTGGCATTCTTTAAATCGGATACATAGGTTACATTATAAGACACCATGGCAATAGCTTGATTCGTAGTCTGATTGACAAAGATATCTGCTTTTTCAAAATGATAATCCAAAATATAGTCCTTATACACTTGGTTCATGGCATCATTTTGACTTGACAATTCTTGAGAATAAGCCGATTCAGTCATATAAGGTTGAATACGTGTATTATTTTCTCCGAGCTTTTCTTTCGTATAGTACTGTGTCAAAAATTCTTTTACAGTATCCGATGACAAAATGCTGGCTTTATCTTCTGCTTGTTTGTCCTCTACAAGTTTAGCTGCAGCCAATTCGATTTCTTTGCGACTTTGTTTAGCAGTAGAATGTTGACCAGCAGTATATCCCATCATGAGAACAAAGCTAGTTGCAGCCACTGCTCCAACACTAATTAAGGCTTTAGTTTTGACTTTATTTAACATCTTAGACCTTCTTTCTATAAAAACTAGGTCAAGAATAACAAAAAGAACTTGTAAGTTTTATCACATCACAACGAAAGGTAATTCCTACATTTCAGGCGCAAAATCGTACAGTTCAGAGAAAAATATCAAAATTAGCTGTCTTCAGTTTATAATATAAATATGAACAAATTAAAAGAAGAAAATTTGAGAAGAGCTCTTTCTCATATTGAACGCCATAAACAAGCCATAAATACAAGTAATAATAGTGAGGATTATGATTTTCATAAATTATTACTCCAATTTAGCTATGAAGTATATGAAAGAATCAAGGCAAATAAAAAACCCTATCCGAATTTAGATTCAGATAAAGTTTTTTAACTATCTAACAAGTTTACATACTTTCCTTAGTTTTGGAGTTTATGAAATGCCAACTGAATCCTAAAACCAACATCAGATTGATGAAAAGGTACACAGCCGTAAAACTAGTTAAACCATGTTGTCTGATATCATCAAAGTATAAAGTCGGTTCAGTAAAGAACAAATAAATTCCATAGACCTCCACGAAAATAAGAAAACTGACAAAACCAATCAGGAAAAGTCCACTGGCAATAAGAAAGAGTCTCCATAAAAGAATGAGAATTCCTCCTACTGCTAAAAAAATTACTGGGATAAGGAGTAAATCATTCATGACTTTCTCCTTTCTAGTCAATAAATTGACGATAATGGGTGGCAAGAGAAGAATCAAACTCTTCTAATTTTTGAACTAAGTCCAAATACTCCTCTTTTTCATGTTCTTCAAAGTCCACACCTCGATGATTCTGAAGAGCGATTTCCAATTGACTAGTGAGTTCCCGTATAGAAAAGCTGTAATCCCCTGTCACTTCCTCATAATGTTCCTTTAGTTCCTTATAAGCTTGATACTCTTCAGGGGTTTGAAATCCCTGTACCAAGGCCTCTTCTAATTGATAATAGGTATCTTCCATCATAATTGTTACCTCGTTTCTTTCTATCTTTATTCTACCGCGCTTTTCTTTTCTTGTCCGCTATTTGTATCTATTTTTTAATCTAATTCAAAAGAAAGTTGTTCTTGCTTTTCGTTTCCTTTTTCGTGGAATTGTCTTAAGGCTTGATCAATAATATCTAAATCCGTTTCTGTTTCGATCAATGGCGCGAGTACATCGTATTCGGCCTTTTTAGTTTGATAATCCTCTTCCTTTGGAAAATTTTTCTCAATTTCTACTTTAGCAGTAGTCCATTTATCCTTTAATTCATCCAATAAGTTCTGAGTTTTCACTTGGTCCTCTTTAATGTGATCAATCGTATGCTGAAGCCTTTGAATTGTCCCCAAAGGAGAATACAAATCTAAACTGACAGAATACTGATTTTCTCCTACAATCTTAACAGAGAAGGTTTCAGGAAGAGGTTGATTTGTTGGAAGACTAAGCATTTTAATGTCAAATCCTCGATAGCTTGCTAGGGTTCGGAATTCTTTGCTGTCAGCTTGATTATGACGGATAAGACGGTGTAGGGATTCACCTGCTTCAGCTCGTTGCTCAAAAGCTTGCTTGCCTACTGTCATAGAAAATGCCTGGTCTTTCGACATTTCAGACTGTTGAATGTCGCCTTCATACTTGCTTAATCGTTTCTCAAGAATGGGCATATTTTCTTCACAGTAAGAGATTGTATGACGATAGTGATCCTTGCTGCGTTGAAAGGCGCGTCTTTGATTTTCTAATAGAGTTAGATCATTCTCTAGTTCCATCTTATATTTGAGATAAGGATTACCTGTTGCTAGTGCCTTAAAATCAGAAGCTGTCATAGTCTGTTCATCAATGTCTTCTGCAGCACGAATCGGCTCCTTAGAAGTCATAATCTGCTTAATATAGCGGAGTTTGTTCTCCTGAGTTGCCCATAGATAATTATCAAATGAACCTTTGGTAATATAGTGGTAAATATCTACTTCCTTGTTTTCATTTCCCTGTCGGATAATCCGTCCATTGCGTTGCTGAATGTCACTTGGTCTCCACGGTACATCCAGGTGATGAACTGCTTTCATCTTGCTCTGAACATTTAAACCTGTTCCTCCTTTTTCAGTTGAGGCAAGGAGAATCCGCACCTCTCCTGCATTGACCTTTCGAGACAAACTATTCTTCTTTTCATCACTATTGGCATCATGTACAAAGGCAATTTCCTTACTAGGGATTCCTCTATCAACTAATAAAGCCTTTATTTCAGAATAGACATCAAAGCCATTATCCTTTTTCTTAGGTGTGCCAATATCTGAAAAAATCATCTGAGTAGCCTTATTTTCCATTCCCTCACGATAAATTCTTTCAACATTATCCACTACCTGAAGCAGTTTATGATTGTCTGCTAGACTATAGCTAGAGTCCAATAAACGCATATCAATAGCTAGTTTCCGTGCCTCGCCCGTTATCTTTAACATGTTATCCTGGCTCGGATCAACTGTTCCACATTTGACCGCATCTGAACGCATAACCAATTCTTCTAAATAGAGTTTCTGGTTTTCGGTTAACTCACTCTCAATAGGGATAATATGAGCTTCTGGAACAGGTAAATCCAACATATCTTGTGTTTGAATGTCGGCTGTTTCTTTATAGATTTTCATCAACTCAGGTAGATTGACAAACTTTTTAAATCGTTTCTTAGGTTGGTACTTATCCCCTGTAGGAGCTAATTCCATAGAGTTTTGAATTTCTCCAAAAGCACCTACCCAAGAGTCAAAATAATCAACTTGATAGCGTTTTAAGATATCGGGTTGAATGTAGTTCATCATAGTATACAACTCACTAATAGAATTGGAAACAGGTGTTCCTGTCGCAAAGACAATATTTTTAAAATCATGTTCTTCCTGAATCTGTCGAACCTTCATTTCCATATCCACATTCTTCTTAGAAGTTGTATTAGTAATCCCTGCTACATTCCCAAGTCCAGTAATTGGACGAATATTTTTAAAGTGATGTGCTTCATCCACAAAGAGAAAATCAATTCCTAAGTTCTCAAAATCAATAAAACTATCACGATTAAAGCGTTGGAGTTCTTCCAATTGTTTCTCTAGACCACTTATTGATTGCTCTGCTTCTTTAACGGTATACTTATTTTCAGAATGTGTTTTAATCTCTCGTAGTTCATTGAGTTTATCCTCGATATAATTCATCTGTCTTTCTTTACTGACAGGGATTTTTTCAAATTGAGAATCCCCAATGACAATGGCATCGTAATCTCCTGTAATAATACGAGAAACAAATTGTTTTCTTCTCGCCTTCACAAAATCTTTCTTAGTAGTCACAAAGACCTTTTTAGTAGGGAAAAATTTCATGATTTCTTGGCCAAATTGAGCAGACAAACTAGAGGGGACTACATACAAGGGCTTATGAACCATCCCCAACTCCTTTAATTTAAACCCAGCACCAAGCATGGTCAAGGTCTTTCCTGAACCTACCTCATGAGCTAATAAGGCTCTTTTTTCTTCTACGATTCTTTGAATGGCATTCTCTTGGTGAGGACGAAGACTGATGTTTTGTGCCAAGCCATCAATGACTAGATGGCTACCGTCATACTCTCGACTAACTGTTCGATTATAAAGACGATTATAGCTTTCCTCAATGACTTGTTGGACTTCTGGATACCGTGAGACAAATTCTTGAAAGAGCTCTTGTAAATGCTGCTCTTTTGCTCTTAGAACAGAGGTTTTTTCCAAATCTGTGATGGTCTTTTTCTTTTCTCCTTCCGTAACAGTCATGGTAATCGTCGGTTGGTTCGAATTAAGTAAATTCTCAAAAATCTTTCTTCCTGTATCATAACGTGACCCACTAACTCCAAGACTACTATCTTTGGCACTTGGATAGCGATAAGCAAATGATGTCCTTAAATGAACCTGGCCATCGACAGGATTCACTTCAATGACTTGTTCAACATCTGGCGAAGACAATTCAAATTCACGATTGGTAAAACATTCAAAGGCAAATTTACCATAAACGGATTGAGGAA
Organism: uncultured Streptococcus sp.; assembly: GCA_963522395.1. GTDB lineage: Bacteria > Bacillota > Bacilli > Lactobacillales > Streptococcaceae > Streptococcus. Next base: position 447 of record CAUQZY010000014.1, on the reverse strand, counting down.
TCCAACGTGACCCTATTTTAAACTCAATATCTGCCAGATGAATCCTTGGAGGGCGAACAGATTCTAACAAATCTAAAGCATGGGACCAGTCACATTCTTGATTGTTTTCCTCCACTAATAGTTGAACTACTTCTATCTTGTTGAGAATGTCTCCTGATAAAAACTGGTTCTTAGAAAGATATTTTCTTTCCCCTCTTAAATAGCTTTCTGGATCTATTAAAATCTGGTCACCTAACTCATCTAAAATAGCAGCTTGGCTATGTTCGGGATAAATTGATACCATATAGTCTAAATCAACCCCTCTACCATCCGATAAACTAGAGTTTAAGGCATCTAAAGCCGTTGAAACTCTTGCAATCACTCTCTCCGGCCTAACCAATGCTTTCTCAAAGGCTAAAGATTTTTTATATTTTACTTTCTGATCTTTAGAATCAATGTATTCATCTT